>NZ_JADQAH010000070.1:0-2392 GCF_022129225.1 Psychrobacter sp. Ps7
GCTTTCCAATCAAGCTCACCTGAGATACATTTTTTGACCAAATCAATGGCCGCATCTTGCAAGTCATCAGCAGCAACGGTCGCATCAACCAAGCCTAGTTTTAGGGCATCAAGTGGTTTTTTTGGTGTACCCGTCGCAATCAGCTCAAGCGCATTATCGATACCGATGACACGCGTACTACGAACCGTACCACCAAAACCTGGGAAGATACCCAGTTGGGTTTCTGGTAGACCGATGATGGCTTTGTCACTCATGACACGGTATTCACAAACCAAGGTCATCTCACAACCACCGCCAAGTGCCGCGCCATTGATAGCCGCTACTTTCGGAAACGGCAGGTCTTCAAAGCGGTTAAAGGCGTCATTGATACCTACGACCCAATCTTTAATCTCGCTTTCTGGCTTTTTAAAAGAGCCAACGAATTCTGTGATATCAGCACCAGCGATAAAGACGCCTTTGCCTGACGTCACGATTAAACCTTTGACGTTATCGGCTTTTTCTAACGCAGTAACCGCTTCACCAAATTGCTTGTTGGTCTCAGCATCAAACTTGTTCACGCTCTCATTTTCGGCGTTGTACTGCATGTTGGCGATGCCATCCTCTAGCATTGTCACCGTGATGCGATTTCCTTGGTATACCATTTGGAACTCCTTGCTATATAACGAAAGCTAGTTTTAAAATTAAAAGTTTTAAAATTAAAGGTCATAGCCAGTTATTGTTAGTAAAACGAGTAATAACACTGCCAATATACTGTGTTATAAAGTCAGTATAGAGTAAGCAGTGAAGATGTCTTTATTATCCAGCGCTCATGGTTATATATTCATTTTTTATGCTTAATGTTACCGCGTTAGCACAAGTGAATACGGCGCTTCATTTATATATATTGTGACCAGTACTGATATTGAACATACTGACATTAAAAATATGGACTGAGAGTTGAGCAAATTTTTCGCTGAAATAAGCACGCAAACCTCCAACCCTGAATCATCAGATCATTTTTACGCCAATTAGTGTAGGGGATTATGCCCCTAACTGTCACAAGCTAATACCATACTCACAAGTCACTCTTAAATTAGCAGCAGCCCTTTACCTGACTAGTAATGTGCTTTAAGTGACGGTTTGTATACTGAAATTGTATACTAAAAATTCGTCTTTTAAAGATTATAATGACAGATGCTTATCATCACACGCCGTCACACGCTTAACGTGATTCTTTATCAAAACATATCCACTGACTAAGTTAAATCACCAATACGTAACGAGGGCTTGTTGCATTATTTCGGTGTGCTTAATAGAATTTTTAACAGTAAGCTGCAAAAATATGGCATTGATGATGCTCACCCCATAAGCTATATAATCTATCATGCTACACTAGCGATATTTTTATTATTCACCTGATAAATGGTTGGGTTATGACTGTTTCTTCTACGCCAAGCTTTATACCTGAAAGCCTTATGCCTTCAAGACTTGTATCTTTTACTAGCTTTAATAACAACACCGAGCAATTTCATAGCGCCGTGCGCGCGCAACTGTCGCAAGATATCGACGTGCTGTTTGCGTATGCCAACCTGCCAAGCCCGTTGATTGATGCCTGTCGTTATGTGATGACCGGTCAAGGTAAATTGGTGCGTCCACTATTGGTCGCCAGCGCCTTTGATAGTGTTAATCAAAGCAATGCTAATGCCAATGAAAATACAGATAAAAGCACTGACAATAAAAACAGTATGGCTAACGCTGATGGTTTGGAAGCTCTATTAGAAAACGACTCCGATTATGATATGGCGCGCCGTGCGGCATTGGCGGTGGAGCTGCTGCATACCTATTCATTAGTACATGACGACTTGCCCTGTATGGACGATGATGACTTGCGCCGTGGTCAGCCAACGGCGCATATCGTCTTTGAAGAATCAACCGCCCTACTCGCTGGCGACGTATTGCAAACATTAGCCTTTGAAGTATTGACCGCAGAGCTGCCCACTTTTGCACCCTTTGATTCAGCCATCTCAAGCCAGCTTATCGCAATATTTGCACCACGTGCACGGCGTATGGTTTCTGGTCAAATGCTTGACCTGAATGCTGAGGCTAGTGCTAATATTTCACAAGGCGATCTAGAAGCTATTCACCGTGATAAAACCGGCGCATTGATTGAAGCCGCTATGCTTATGGGCGGCATCTGTGCTGGTGCGACCGCTCCACAGCGTATGGCATTGCAAGAGTGCGCGCAGCATATTGGTCTCGCCTTTCAAGTACAAGACGATATCTTAGATGTGACGACTAGCACCGATACCCTTGGCAAACCTGCTGGCAGCGATGAAAAATTAGACAAATCTACCTATGTGAAATTGATGGGTGTCGAAGACGCGACCAGCTATGCGCAATCGCTATTTAATGA
>NZ_JADQAH010000071.1:0-2375 GCF_022129225.1 Psychrobacter sp. Ps7
TCTTTTTTGATACATAGAACGTGGTATTTACCGTTCTCGATCTCAGCACCTTCAGTTTCGTGTTCGAAACCAGGGAACTCTTCATCCCAAGCTTCTAGCGCTTTTAGGTACTGGATTTGTGGGCTGTTTTCGTCACCGAAGTTTTCACCACCCATTAGCATTGGGATGCCTGGTGGGTAAGGGATAACAGAGTGCGCTGCAACACGACCAACAAGTTCATCCGAAGCAACTAGCTCAACGTCGTTAGATACGATCATCTGGTAAGCATCACGTGGTTTAAGCTCCATTTCTGGTAGGCTTGAGTACGCGTTGTTTAGCACTTGACCTGGGTTGTGACGAACTAGGTATTCAAACATCTTGTTACCTAGATCTTTCAGACCAAGACCTTTGTAAGCTGCAGGGTTGCTTGCAACTAGCTCAGGTAGAATCACTTCTAGATCTGCGTTTGCATCGTAGTGACGCTTAAATGACAACAAGGTGTTGATTAGTGTGTCACGTTTACCTTTAGTAATACCCATTGAGAATAGGAACATTACTTGGAAGTCAGTTGTACGAGTTGGTACGATACCGAAACGACCTAGGTATGCGCTAACAAGTGCTGCAGGAACACCTTTATCTAGGAATTGACCTTTGTCATCAAGTCCTGGAGTTAGTAGGCTCACCTTGATTGGGTCAAGCATACACCAGTCATCATCGATGTCATCGAAACCGTGCCATTGATCGCCTGGGTGTAGTTTCCAGTTGTCTTGAACTGTCATTAACGCTTCAACAGATGCGTCTTCAAACTTCACTTTGTCACCGTTAGTTTCAGTAACAGTTTCTGCGTTCCAAGGCTTGAAGAACCAATCGTTTTCAGAAGTGTAATCGTTGAATAGACGACGTACGTTTTGACGGAAGATAACCGCTTCACGAACCACTTCGTTAGTTAGAGACAGACCACTTTCACCTTTCATCATGTTCGCAGCAACATCGTTAGATGCGCAGATTGCGTATAGTGGTGAAGTTGAAGTGTGCATCATGTACGCTTGGTTGAAACGATCGAAGTCGATAGCGTTTTCACCGTTACGAACGTGAATGTAAGATGCTTGAGACAGTGCGTTCAACAACTTGTGAGTTGAGTGAGTTGCAAATACTGTTGGACCTTTGTGGTCTTTCGCATCGCCACGCATCGCAAAGTGACCCTTGTAGATAGGGTTAAAGCGAGCATAACCAAACCAAGCTTCATCCATGTGGATACGGCTTGCAGATTCAGCAAGAAGTGCTTCAGTCACTTCTGAGTGGTAACACATACCGTCATAAGTACAGTTAGTTACTACAGAGTAGCTTGCTTTATCTTTGTTTAGGTCAAATTCAGGTGCTTTCTCAGCAATTTTCTTCGCTAGAGACTCTTTGCTCATTTGCGCTTTGCTGATTGGACCGATGATACCGTAGCAGTTACGGCTAGGTGTCATATAAACAGGGCGAGCACCAGTTAGGATCAGACCTTGTTCAATTGATTTGTGACAGTTACGGTCACAGATAGCAACGTCGTCATCTTTTAGACACGCTTGCATGATAGTACGGTTAGAACCAGAAGTACCTACGATACCTGAGTAAGATTCGTGAGCACCGAAGATTTTCGCTGCTTCTACTTCTGAGTCTTTGAATGCGCCAGTGTGGTCTAGTAGAGAACCTAGAGAAGCACGTTCGATACCCATATCAGTACGGAATAGGTTTTCACCGTAGAATTGGTAGAACTGGTTACCGGCTGGAGTCTTAGTGAAACCGATACCGCCTTGGTGACCAGGAGCAGACCATGAGTACTCGTGAACGTCGTTGTATTCCATCATCGCTTTCATAAATGGAGGAATAACAACATCACGGTAACGCTTCATTGCAGCAACGATACGGCCAGCAACGAAATCTGCAGTGTCTTCAAGTACTGAGTAACACTCGTCGATACGTTCCATTAGCTTGCGGTTAGCAAGAACAGAAGTACGAGCACGTTCAGCTAGAACAAATACAGGCACTTCAGCTTGACGCTCTTTAAGTACAGCAAGAAGTTCTAGTTCTTCAGTTGAATTTGTTAATTGTTCTTCAGTTTTATCAAGCGCTAGCACCAAGCTGTCGATTTGATTCGCCATAATAATAGCTTTCGCATCGTCATAAGAGGTTGCAGTGATGATTTCAATTGAGCGATCTTTTAATTCTTGAGCTAGAGACTGAGTAGTACGGTCTGCGTAGCTATTCGCTTCAATATTTTGGTGCTCTACGATAAGAGCGCGCATTACATTTATATTGCTCATAAATATATACCTGATTTTTTCGCGCTTCGATAAACCCAAATTAAATAGATGTGAAAAGGTATTTAAATTGGATTTAACTTAAATATTGTT
>NZ_JADQAH010000023.1:0-48240 GCF_022129225.1 Psychrobacter sp. Ps7
GTGGCTTTACGCGTTCAAACTTGGCCTTTGCCATGGGTATTTCCTCTTTTTTTGGGGTCAAATGCTAAGCTCGTATAAATACGATAACAAAGACGATCTTGACCACATTAAGATAATTGTTAAAAGGGTACACATACTAATGTGCAGATATTATAAGAAAATCACCGCCAATAACAAGTCTTTTAACCAATTATTGGCGTATTCTTCTATGACAACATAGAGATAATAGCTACATTGTCATATTTAATAGACGATTACTTACTCGTCATCATCTTTATTGTTGAATTTAGAGATGATGTCAGCAGCAACTGATTTTGGAATCTCAGCGTACTTTTGGAATTCCATTGAATAAGTAGCACGGCCTTGTGACATTGAGCGCATTTGTGTGGCATAACCAAACATTTCTGCTAATGGCACTTCGGCACGGATCTGCTTAGTACCGCCAGGTAGGTCTTCCATACCCTGTACCAAACCACGACGACGGTTAAGATCGCCCATGATATCGCCCATATAATCTTCAGGCGTTTCAACTTCAACTTTCATGATTGGCTCAAGTAGCGCTGGATCTGCTGCCATGAAGCCTTTTCTGAATGCCATAGAACCAGCCATCTTAAATGATAGCTCATCCGAATCGACGTCATGATAAGAACCGTCATACAAGGTCGCTTTTACGCCAACCACTGGATAACCAGCAAGTACGCCATTTTTCATGCGTTCTCGGATACCTTTATCAACAGCACCATGGAATTCTTTCGGTACAGTACCACCAACAACTTCTTCAGCGAATTCATATTCAGTATCGCCTGCTGGATCAAGTGGCTCAAGACGTAACCAAACGTGACCGAATTTACCACGACCACCAGTCTGACGTACGAATTTGCCTTCTTGCTCAACCGTGTTACGAATCGTTTCACGATAAGCAACCTGCGGCGCACCGATGTTCGCTTCAACGTTAAACTCACGCTTCATACGATCAACAAGAATCTCTAGATGCAGCTCACCCATACCACTGATGATCGTCTGACCAGACTCTTCGTCAGTATGTACACGGAACGATGGATCTTCTTTCGCCAAACGACCTAAAGCGATTGACATTCTTTCTTGGTCAGCTTTGGTCTTAGGTTCAACCGCTAAGCTGATAACTGGATCTGGGAATTCCATGCGCTCAAGCGTGATAACATTTTGCTCATCACATAGCGTATCACCAGTCGTTACGTCTTTCATGCCGACCAATGCAGCGATATCACCAGTACGGATTTCTTGCAACTCTTCTTGAGAGTTAGCCATCATCTGTACAATACGACCAACGCGCTCACGCTTCATTTTGACTGGGTTATAAACACTGCTGCCTTGCGTTAAAACACCTGAATAAACACGAACGAAGGTTAAGTTACCAACGAATTTGTCATTCATGATTTTAAATGCTAAAGCTGAGAATGGCGCTTCATCTGAAGCTTCACGAGTGCCTTCAGTTTCATCTTTGTCATCAAGGATACCTTTAATAGCAGGTACATCCATTGGTGCTGGAAGATACTGAATAACCGCATCCAACATCTTTTGTACACCTTTGTTCTTAAAGGCAGTACCACAAAGTAATGGAATGATTTGGTTATCAATAGTCAATTGACGAATAGCAACGTTGATCTGCTCTACAGACAACTCGCCATTTTCTAGATACTCATTCATCAATTCTTCTGTTGCTTCAGCCGCATTTTCTACAAGAATCTCACGATACTCTTCTGCTTTTTCTTGTAATTCAGCTGGGATTTCGCGCTCTTCAAACTCCATACCTTGAGATGCTTCATCCCAATAAAGAGCTTTCATCGTAACTAGATCGATAACGCCTTCGAAATCATCTTCTTTACCAATTGGAATAACCAATGGCACAGGATTACCGCCTAGACGAGTTTTGATCTGCTCAATAACACGATAGAAATCAGCGCCAACGCGATCCATTTTGTTTACAAATGCAAGACGTGGAACTTTATATTTATTTGCCTGACGCCATACGGTCTCAGACTGTGGCTGAACGCCGCCTACTGCACAGTAAACCATGCAAGCGCCATCAAGTACACGCATAGAACGTTCAACTTCGATCGTGAAGTCAACGTGACCTGGGGTGTCAATGATGTTGATACGATGTTCGTCAAACTGTTTTGCCATACCTGACCAAAAACAAGTCGTCGCTGCTGAGGTAATAGTAATACCGCGCTCTTGTTCTTGCTCCATCCAGTCCATAGTGGCTGCGCCATCATGTACTTCACCAAGTTTGTGACTAACACCGGTATAAAATAAAACACGCTCAGTAGTGGTTGTCTTACCAGCATCGATGTGCGCTGAGATACCAATGTTGCGATAGCGTTTTAGGGGAGTTTTACGAGCCATAGTGTTTTCCTAGGAAAAGTCGTGTATATAATAATGTATTGTGTCTCTACCTCATACTCTATGACAAAGCGGTCAGCTTCATATTACTTACTGATTATTAAGCCTAATACGGACAAAAAAAGAGCAAATACTAAGAATAGTGCGGCATCAGATTTGGGATGCTCTCTTGTGACAAGCATACTTAATTAAGAGAGACATCTTGATAGATGTCCGCCATCTCGTTGTTGATAGTCAAAAACTACTTACAACAAGATAAACGATGGCGGCAATCAATAGAATAAATAACAATGTAAGATTAGCTGACTTCAGCCAGCTAATCTAAAGCTACTACTAATAAACAGTAGCTTAGAAGCGGTAATGAGAGAACGCTTTGTTAGCATCTGCCATGCGGTGAACTTCGTCACGCTTTTTCATAGCAGCGCCTTTGCCATCAGCAGCATCATTCAATTCGCCAGCCAAACGCAAAGCCATTGATTTTTCAGAACGCTTAGCAGCAGCTTCAGCTAACCAACGCATAGCCAAGGCAGTACGACGGGAGGGGCGTACTTCCATTGGTACTTGGTAGGTTGCACCACCAACGCGGCGAGCTTTCACTTCTACCATTGGGCGTACATTTTCTAAAACTTCTTCGAAGAAAGATACTGGATCTTCGATTTTACGTTTTTCGCTTACTGTTTCAAGTGCACCGTAAACGATACGCTCAGCAGTAGATTTTTTACCATGACTCATTACATGGTTGATGAATTTTGCAACAGTTTGGCTACCAAACTTAGGATCCGGTAGGATCTCACGGGTAGCAACGACGCGACGTCTTGGCATAATAAATATCCTTTTCTTCAGGAGTGTCTGACATTCACAATCTCGCACCAATTAATATTGGATGGCGTTATATCGAGTTGTCAGTCAGCCTTACTGCACGGCGGTATGTTTTAACAGTGAATTACTAATTTAATAATACTGTCAACACCAGACCCATGCACAGTTAATGTTTGGTATAAAAAAGCTTAGCTAATAACGATTAGTTATTAAACTTTAGGCTTCTTAGCACCATATTTAGAGCGACCTTGCTTACGGTCTTTAACGCCTGCGCAATCTAATGCACCACGAACGGTGTGATAACGTACACCTGGTAGATCTTTTACACGACCACCACGGATAAGAACAACACTGTGCTCTTGTAGGTTATGACCTTCGCCGCCGATATAGCTTGATACTTCATAACCTGAAGTCAAACGTACACGACATACTTTACGCATGGCCGAGTTAGGTTTTTTAGGGGTAGTAGTATATACGCGAGTACATACACCACGACGTTGTGGGCACGCTTCCAACGCAGGAACTTTTGACTTTTCCTTGATGGTTTTGCGACCTTTACGAATCAATTGGTTAGTTGTTGCCATGAGGCATCCTTCTCCCGTTTGGTATAAAACAAAAAAATGGGGAAACGCACCATCCATCTGACTTTAACGACAGATTTTGGTACACCCATTTTTAGGACAGTGTATTATAAAGAGTTGTTGCTGCTATTTCAACCACTTATGCGTGATTGCACTTTACAACATTTGATAGATATGCATTCACCCTACTACTATAACACTTTATCTATTTTTAGTTAAAAATCAGCTAAAAAGTAGATTGTCATACAGTATATCGAAAGTAGCGTCACGAACGATTTAAATAAGATGTTTGACTATAAATAAATAGCAATTTATAAGTACTAAATGGCGATATTATCTTGTTTTTCAAGAGAAAGAAGACACTATCGCCAAAATTAGTAGTAGATATCCAGCTCATAATCCTTCTATGATATAAGCTAGCTTAAGACAGAAGGTACTTAAGTCTGATTATTTAGACGCCCTTATTTGCTTTTCTTGTTAGCCGTCTTGTTTGATTTGCTGTCAGAGGATTTGTTCTGACTGCCTTGCTTGTCATTGTTGTCATTGTCGTTTTTCTGCGTTTCTTTCACGATCTTTTCATCAGCTTCTTGATGGTTGTTTTTTTCTTCAGCAGTGTCTTTCTTGCTATCGGTATCCTTGCTTGACTCTTTCTCAACATCTTGCTGCTTGTCATTGTCAGCTGTTTTGTTTACCTTAGCTTCATTACCGCTATCATCAGTGATTGCACGATTGGCAAGTTTGGCTTCTGGGGCAAAAGTCGCTTGAGCCACGCCAATCACTTCATCAATGAGCTGGCTGTTGTAGCGCATACCAACGATAACAGCGGTAACTGGTAAGAATTTGCGTATCCATGTTAAATTGATTTTATCCAAGTCAATACCGACCTGACTGGCAATACTGTCAACTTGTTCTGCATAAAAGTTGACATTTTTATCCTTTAGACCTAGGTTTTTTAGCTCATTATGTAGACCACTGCTTTGGGCATTATCCAATAAGCCTTTTCCGATACCAATACCTGCTAGCAATGCTTGTTTTTCTTGCATCTTGCTCAGATCAGCATTCGCTAGCAGCTCGTATGCCATTTTGACGCCTTGCTTACCTGTGAGTGGTTTATTGTAGACAGCACCCAACTGATAGACGGTACGTAATGATACCAATAAAAGCCAAAGCGTATCAGCCAGCAGACCAGGAAGCCCAGCCAAACCTGTTAAGCCCCCTATCGTTGCCAATGCACGATTTTGATTGGCGATATCAGTGGCTAATGCATAACGCTCTTCATCATCTAAGCTTGCGATATTAGCGAAACGATGCTCATTAGGTAAATCAATCTGACTCCAGTTAGAAGCAAGGTTTGCCACTTGTGCAAAAGCGCTATCGACCGTCGACTGAAAAAAACTGTTTGGCACTACTTTTTTGGCATATTTACCATAAGTGGCAAAACGTGGCCCTAATAATTGCTGAGTGGCTTTTAACGTTTGCTCACGGAATAAATCCTGCTGATAGTCTTCATCGCCTAAGTTGACTGCCTTGTATTGACGCGGTTTTCCCGTCTTAGCATTCATGCTATCAATCATAGCGCCCATGCGCTCTAGATTATTGCGAGTAAAAGAGCCAACGGTAGTGATACCTTTAGAGAGAGTGCTACGCTTCGCCATCGTGATGTCCTTAATGTGATGAGTAATTTTGTTTTATTGTAAGCGATTTATAATAATAGATGTGCCATTCTAGTCAATCACTATAATCGATGTCAGTGCGAACAATGTTATCGCAATCACAAATTTTGTATCCAAAAGTATCACTTGATGTATGATTGATACCATCATATAAGCTGTCTTTAAGCAAATGGTCTTTTTAGATGGCTTTAGACAGCAAGCGCGATTTTGTCGTTATTTTGCACTTGTACAAAGATTTTGGACGCTCGATACGTTATCATGTGCCATAACTCACAGTACAGTTGTACTTCTATTTATAAGTAGTCCGTTACTTATAGATAATCAGTTACCAAGCATATAGTTTTACTATGATCATCACAATGATTGTAAAATGAGGCTTTGACGCTCAATACATCCTAATATTGAATAATAGAAATACATACTTAAAAACGATTATTAAAAATAATTGTGAAAAATCGTTACTCATAAGGAATAGAATATGCGCCGCGTTGTTATCACTGGAGCAGGGATCGTCTCTTGTATCGGACATGATTTAGCCACGGTTACTGCCGCTCTCAAGCAAGGGCAGTCTGGCATTACATTTAATGAGGCTTATGCTGAGCATGGGTTTAAATCACACGTTAGCGGCAGTATCGACCAGTCGACGCTTGATACTAGTGGTATCGATCGTAAGTTGAAGCGGTTTTTTAGTGATGCCAGTCTATACGCTTATGTCAGTGCTTTAAACGCCATTGAGCAGTCTGGTTTGTCGCTTGAAACCATCAACAATAATCCACGCGTGGGCGTGGTCGCAAGCTCTGGCGGCGCATCGACAGAGAATATCGTCAATGCCATAGATGCCATGCGGGATAAAGGTCTGCGCGGTGTCGGCGCGATGGCTGTGCCAAAAACAATGGGCAGCTCAGTATCAGCGGCGCTTGCTACCGGTCTAAAAATCCAAGGCGTATCATACTCACTCACCTCTGCTTGTGCCACCTCAACCCATTGCATCGGTCATGCGGCTGAACTTATTCAGTTAGGCAAAGCAGATGTGATACTCGCGGGTGGTAGTGAAGCGGAACATTGGACACAGTCTTGTATGTTTGATGCCATGGGTGCAGTCAGTACACAGTATAATGAGACACCGCAGCGCGCCTCAAGAGCTTATGATAAAGATCGTGATGGCTTTGTGATTGCTGCTGGTGGTGCGATGGTCGTGGTTGAAAGTCTAGAGCATGCACAAGCACGTGGCGCCAACATATTGGCTGAAATCGTTGGTTATGGTGCCAGCTCTGATGGTGCTGAAATGGTTGCGCCAAGTGGTGAAGGTGCCGTGCGCTGTATGCAGCAAGCACTAGCCGAAGCTGGTTTGCAAACTGTCGACTATATCAATAGCCACGGTACCAGCACACCGTTAGGTGACATCACTGAGCTTAAAGCCATTGCTAAAGCATTTGGTGATGATATCAGTCAAGTACCTGCGATCAGCTCTACCAAATCTATGACAGGTCATAGCCTTGGTGCCGTTGGTGCGCAAGAGCTGATTTATTGCTTGTTGATGCTACAAGAAGGCTTCATTGCGCCTAGTATCAATGTTGATAATTTAGACCCTGCGGCTGAAGGCTTTGATATTGTTACCGAAATGCGTGAAGCCAAGCTTGAGACGCTAATGAGCAACAGCTTTGGCTTTGGCGGTACTAATGCCACATTAATCATTAAAAAGTTTGACGCCTAACTATGCTCGCAGCACATCCTCTCAAAACTGAGCAGATAATGTCTGACCCATCGCCAGCTACTAAACCTAGCTGGCGTTTTGGTGACCTATCGGCTGCAGAACTTATGCCGCTGTTACAGCAGTATTTAATCGCACAAGATACTAAGGCCAACTGGCAATTGGTTTGGCTCAACAATGATGGTCAACCAGTGATTGGCTTATTGCCAAAAGTAAGCTGGTCTGTTTATGATTGCGCTGAAAACACGCTAGATTCGAACGAACAAGCAGTCCTTTATCAAGTCACGAAAACCTATCGTGACGCCGTTCACAATGATATCACTAGCACTCATATGAGTTATAGCGACTGGCAAGATGAGTTAATCAGTTATAGTCAAACTTATGAGACTGATAATGAAAACTCAGAATCAGTAAACGATTTAAATGAAAAACCAAGTTATCATCATGGTCTGATAGGTTTTATTGGTTATGATATTGCGGCTCATGAGCTAAGCCAAGCCGCCAAAATTGAGCGAGCAGCACAGCCTTGTGCCGTATTAGGGCATTATGATATTTACCTAGCACCTGATGGAAATCACGGCAACACAGGTTGGGAATTAACGATAAATGCAATTGCTAACGACTCTGAAAACGACTTTAATAATCAGCAAAAAAATAAAATAATCACGGCACTTGTCTCTTATTTAGATATAGTAGATAAAAAGCTGGCTGATAACTGTCTCAATAAAACGCAACTGACAGCATCACCACTGCCTGCTCCTTTAGTATTAAAATCACGATGGCGCAAACAAGACTATCAACAAGCATTCAATCAAACCCAAAAATATCTACAGCAAGGCGACTGTTATCAAATCAACCTAACCCAAGAATGGCAAGGTTTTTTTGATCATAATCCTAGTGATAATACCACCTTGCCGATGCTGATTGATTATTTGCCTGCTTTACATCGTAATACCCAAGCACCTTTTGCTGGATACTTAGCGGTTAATCCCTTTAACCGTGAAATCAAAAATAATACGTCCCAGCATCCGTTTGAATTATTGAGCTGCTCGCCTGAGTTGTTCTTTACATTTACCAAAGATATCGATACTGGCAAGCACCATATCATCACTAAGCCCATCAAAGGGACCATGCCGCGCAGCACCAATATTCAACAAGACCATGCTTATAAACAGCAACTGACTGATAGTGAAAAGGATCGCGCCGAAAATGTGATGATTGTCGATTTATTGCGTAATGACTTGGGTAAATATGCCAAGATAGGTAGCGTAAAAGTGCCGCAGTTATTCGCGATTGAGAGTTTTAGTAATGTGCACCATATGGTCAGCACTATTACCGCAGAATTACAGACGGACACTCACCCACTCGCCGTTTTATTTGGTAGTTTGCCTGCTGGCTCAATTACTGGTACACCAAAAAAGCGAGCGGTTGAAATTATATCTGAACTAGAAACTGCGCCGCGCGGTGCTTATTGCGGCACATTGGGCTATATGAACTTTGATGGTAGTGGTCAATGGAATGTACTCATTCGTACGCTGCAAGCTAACACTTCATCACATAATGGGCTGAAAAAAAGACATATCAGCTTATGGGCAGGCGGTGGTATCACTGTCGCCTCTGATTGCGATGCTGAATACCAAGAGTGTTTGGATAAAGTCGGTAATCTATTAAGCGTTTTAACTCAAGACAATATCAACAAATGTCCTTAAGGTTGTTCTAAAAGTACGACCAAAGAAATCCATAAAAAAGCCTGCTCAACATAATGTTGGCAGGCTTTTTATCAATATAAGCATCGTGATTCAATTATTAACTGTCAAAATCGCGAACCAGATATTAATCAGCAATAATTTCAGCCTCTTTCTGCAACATCTGTATAGCATCTATCAAACGGTTGTTTTGCTCTACTGTACCGGTAGTGATACGCAAATACTCATTGATGCGTGGCTTGTCAAAATGACGGACGATGATACCTTGCTCACGTAACGCATTCGCTACCATATTGGCATTACCGTCTTTAGGGCGGGCAAAAACAAAGTTGGCATGCGATGGCAACACATCAAAACCTAACACTGTCAGCTCTGCTGTGAGAGATTGGCGTAAGTCGATGACTTGCTGGCAGGTCTGGGTAAAATATTCGACATCCAATACACTGGCAGTCGCCCCTACTTGCGCCAGCTTATCCAGTGGATAGCTATTAAAGCTGTTTTTCATACGGGTTAAGGCTTCAATCAATGAGGCATTACCAAAAGCCATACCGACGCGCAATCCAGCAAGCGAACGTGACTTTGAAAAGGTTTGGGTCACAAGAATGTTGTCAAACTCATTGATTAAGCTCACTGCTGAAATTTCTGCATCTGAGCTACCGTCAGCTGCCCGCGCAAAATCAATATAAGCCTCATCAATCACAATCACTGAGTTTGAGTGCTCACTAGCCAGCTTGCGAATATCAGCAAGCGATAATAGCAGTCCAGTTGGAGCATTTGGATTGGCAATGATGATGCCGCTACAAGGCTGGCGATAAGCATCAGGATCAATACTAAAATCTTCTTCCAAGGCGATTTGTACCAGCTCGATACCAAAGGTCTGCGCATAGACTGGATAGAAGCTATAGCTAATATCAGGTGCTAAAACAGGGCGCTCTTTTAGGAAAAAGCTGGCAAATACTAATGCCAATACTTCATCAGAGCCATTGCCAACAAACACTTGGTTGATATCAATATCATAGAGTTGTGCCAATGCGGCACGCAAATCATCAGACTCAGGCGCTGGATATAAACGCAGATCAGCCGCTTGCTGCTCTAGGACTTTTGCGATTGCCTCGCCTACTTTCGGTGACGGCGGAAATGGGTTTTCATTGGTATTTAATTTGCATAAATTTTCATGCTGAGGCTGCTCACCAGGAACGTAAGGTGACAAATTACGCGCTTTAGATGACCAAAGTCTGGTGTCTATCTTTAACTCACTCATAAGTTATCCTACTATTAGCCACATAAATTATTAAATATAAATCTCAAAAGTACAATTCAAAAGCAATCATTAAGCCACGTTACTGATAACGATAACGGGCTGAGCGCGCATGGGCTTCTAAGTCCTCACGTTGCGCTAAAATATCTGCGGTCTCAGCCAATGGCTTACTACCGGCTTCAGTACAATAAATAATAGAGGATTTCTTTTGGAAATCATAAACACCAAGCGGTGAAGAGAAACGCGCGGTGCCAGAGGTTGGCAACACGTGATTGGGTCCTGCACAGTAGTCACCAATCGCCTCAGGCGTGTGACGTCCCATGAAAATAGCACCTGCATGACGAATATCGTTGAGTAGTGCATCAGGATGATCAACTGACAACTCTAAATGTTCAGGGGCAACCCGATTAATCACAGCCATACCTTCCACGCGATCTTTGACTAAAATAAGTGCGCCACGGTTTTTTAGCGAATCGCGGGCGATATCGGCTTTTGGCAACTCTGCCAGCGCTTTTTCAATTTCAGCCGCGACGTCTGCAAGCTGCTGTTCACTGGTCGTGACAAAGATAGCTTGAGCGATACGGTCATGTTCAGCTTGTGACAATAAATCCATCGCCAACCAATCGGCGCGATCTTGCGCCTCGCCTTCTGCATAGACCAATACTTCAGAGGGACCAGCGATCATATCAATCCCAACTTGACCAAATACCGAGCGCTTTGCCGCTGCAACATATTTATTACCAGGGCCAGTGATTTTATCCACCGCTGGAATCGTTTCGGTACCGTAAGCCAAGGCAGCAACCGCTTGCGCACCGCCGATGGTAAAGACACGGTCAACTTGTGCCAAATGTGCGGCGGCTAACACCAATGGATTGAGAACGCCTTTTGGCGCTGGCACCACCATGATGACCTCTTTAACACCCGCCACTTTGGCAGGAATGGCATTCATCAATACAGAAGATGGATAAGAGGCCAAACCGCCAGGGACATAGATGCCTACTCGATCAAGTGCGGTGACTTTTTGACCCAAGCGATTACCAAGCTCATCCTCATACTGCCAAGTCTCTTGGACTTGGCGCTCATGAAAGGTCTGCACACGCGTTGCTGCGGTAGTCAATGCGGATTTTACTGTATCATCAAGATTCGCAAACGCTTCAGCAAGCGCCTCTTTAGACAGCTCTAGCTCTTGCACCGTTGTCGCCGGATGCTGATCGAATTGCTGGGTTAACGCCAGTACGACGCGATCGCCATCATGCCGAACTTGCGCGATGATATCATCAACGGTCTTAAGTAAATCTGCATCATTGACGGTTTCAAAGGCAAGTAACTCTGTCAATTGACTGTCAAAATCGGCATCTTGGGTACTTAGTTGGCGCATGACTTAATCCTATATCTGAGCATAAAAGACTGCTGAAAATTAGTGATGTAAAAATGAGGGGTCTTGAGTATTAATAATAATTGTGATGGCTGATATACCAGTTTTTATATATTTAGTTTGTTCAGATTATACTAACCTCATACTTTCTGGCAAGCAAATACAACAAAACCAGTTTAGCACGCTATATCTATCTTATAGCGCTAAACTGGTTTAAAAATTTGTATGACAATGCTTGAGATTACCAATGATTAGTATCGTTTGATAAAGCATTGATTCATTAGGAATTAATTTATGAAGCGCTGGCAATGCTATTTTTGAAGCTATCTAAAATCGGCTCAAGTAACGCAAATTTACGCTTGTAGCTCACTTGATTGACGATAAGGCGTGAGGACACATCGCAAATATGATCGCGTGCTTCAAGACCGTTGGCGCGCAACGTATTACCTGTATCAACCACATCGACGATCAAATCACCCAATCCGACCAACGGCGCAAGCTCCATAGAGCCATACAGTTTAATCACATCCACTTGCTGACCTTGGCTGGCAAAGTAAGCGCGGGCAACATTGACGTATTTGGTCGCAATACGTAGGCGACGATTGGGTAGCGGCGCATCTTTCACGCCAGCTGTCATCAACTTACACTGAGCAATTTGCAAATCAAGTAACTCATAGACATGGTTGGCACCATGCTCAAGCAACACATCTTTACCCGCCACCCCAAAGTCAGCCGCGCCATGCTCAACGTAGGTTGGCACATCACTGGCACGCAAAATTAATACACGCACATTGGGGTTTGAGGTTGGAAAAATAAGTTTGCGTGAGGCTTCAGGATCTTCTAATAACTCAACACCAGCTGCGCGTAGCAGTGGCATGGTCTCTTCTAGAATACGACCTTTTGATAAGGCCAGTGTTAAGCCTGAAAACTCATCATTTACTTCATTTAATAAACCATCATTTGGTAGGCTATTGCTTGCTTCAGTCATAATGACATCGTGTCCATGTGCAGTTAACACCCCCGCTGAAGGGGGCTTTTAGTGGTAGGTTACTAATAGTGCTAGATTACTAAGCTATTCATATCAACGCCAATCGTATCAATCATTGAGGTCATGGATTTGATAAGTAAATCGATACTAGTCATTAGTATTGATACGTTCGATATTGACCCCAAGCGCACGCAGCTTTTCTTCGACATGCTCATAACCACGATCGATATGATAAATGCGGTCGATTAAACTTTCACCTTCAGCAGTTGCCGCTGCCATCACCAATGACATAGACGCACGTAAATCAGTCGCCATCACAGGGGCCGCGGTGAAGTTTTCGACGCCTTTTACTACGGCCGTATGACCATCTACTTGGATAGAAGCGCCTAGACGATTAAGCTCAGGGACATGCATGTAGCGGTTTTCAAAAATGTTTTCGATAAAGGTACTCGTACCATCCGCCAGACACGCAATAGCCATGACCTGCGCTTGCATATCGGTTGGGAAACCTGGATGCGGCTGAGTACGGATATCAACCGCTTTAGGGCGACCTTTCATCTGCGCACGAATCCAACCATCACCAGTGGTAATAATGGCACCCATGTCTTCGAATTTTTCTAACACAGGTGTTAATAATAGCGCAGAGGTGTTTTTAGTCAACACATCGCCACGCGTCATGAGTGCACCAGCAAGGTAAGAGCCTGTTTCGATACGGTCTGGTACGACTGAATACTCACAGCCATGTAAGCGCTCGACACCTTCGATAGTCATGATCGAAGTACCGATACCGCTGATTTTAGCACCCATCGCGACCAACATATTGGCCAAATCAACGACTTCTGGCTCAAGGGCACAGTTACCTAAGACAGTCGTACCTTTGGCAAGTGCGGCTGCCATAATGACGTTTTCAGTACCGCCCACGGTAATCATATCAAAAGAGTAGTTACAGCCAATCAGCTTACCGCCCTTTGGCGCTTGTGCTTTTACGTAGCCATTTTCGACACTAATTTCAGCACCCATCGCTTCAAAGGCTTTTAGGTGTTGGTCAACAGGACGTGAACCAATGGCACAGCCGCCAGGCAATGACACTTCTGCCTCACCAAAACGTGCTAGCAATGGTCCAAGCACTAAAATCGATGCGCGCATGGTTTTTACTAAATCATACGGTGCATAGAAATTATCGATATTCTTGGTATCGCAGGTGACAGTATCGTCCTGCTTTTGGATTTTGATACCCATACCACCGATCAATTCAATCAACGTCCGCACATCTTGTAACGATGGCACATTGTGCAATGTCGTTGGCGTCTCAGCCAATATCATAGCGGCAAGTAACGGCAAAGCAGCATTTTTGGCGCCTGAGATAGTAACTTCCCCTGCGATACGACTACTACCAGTGATTAAAAATTGATCCATAGAAGTGACAACCTAACGATGAGTATTAAAATAGTGAAAATCAGACCAATCACACCCAGCCAATATAATAGCCAGTCTAACAAGCCCAATCATATGTATAACGGTCTAGCCTTTGGATTGAACGTCCCATTCAGCAGGCGTCAGCGCTTGAATATTGAGCGCATGAATATCGCCACTGGCGATCTTATCATTGACTAATGCATAAATCGCCTGCTGACGTTGCACGGCACGCTTACCTTCAAAACTGGCATCAACCACGCGTACATCAAACTTATTACCTTGATTGGCAGCTTGAATAAAAGCGTCTGGGAAGTGAGTCTGTAAAAATGCAATCAAATCGTCAGCGTTCATGCTCATAGAATATTCTGCCTTAAAGTGTCAGATAGGGTATAGATTTAAAGTGACGACATTATAACAAGAGTTTAAGCATCTTACAGTACTGTCTTACGCAACTGCACCTAACTTCTGATTGCCATCCATTATTTGAGCATTTTATCCAAGTACGTCAGTACTTGCGCGCGTACATCATTGACCCAACGTAGCGGCGGTGCCATCGCACCAATACTGGTCGCATGACTGGCACCTTTTATTTCACCATTTTCTACGGTGACGCCCGCCTCTTGCAACGCTTTGGTCATTTTAATCGTATTGGTCGCGTACACCACTTTGTCTTTTTCGGCAGTCAACAATAAATACGGGGGCTGCTCGCCTTTGATTTGACGGTCTGGCATAACGTCGTCTGGCGTAGCATCAGCAGCAAAGGCCGTGGCGCTATCAAATTTACGGAAGTCATAACTATAAGGACCAGCAATACCCACGACCGCGGTAATATCCTTTGGCTTAATACCATAAGGCGCTAAAAAATCTTCATTGGCGACCGCTGCAACCGCGTTAAATGCACCAGCAGAATGTCCAATTACCGCCAAGCGTTTAGGATCAGCATGTAAGCTCGGAGCATTATTGATACTCCAAGCAATCGCTTGCGCCGTATCTTTGACATAATCAGGGTACACATGCTCAGGCGCTTTACGATAATTAATCACGGCGGTGACATAACCTGCTTGCGCCAAACTCTGACCGACAAAGGCATACTGTTCTTTATTACCACTCTCCCACGAGCCACCGTGGACAAAAACCACCATCGGATAGCTATCATTAATCGCACCATCATTGATAGCGCTTTGGGCTTTCATCGCTTGTGCTAATGGCTTGGGATAATAAATATCCAAATCTTGATCGGGCTCATCACCATAGAGAATGTTTTTGCTGACGCCAACGCCGCCACTAGCAGTAATGCCATTGACGATAGCGAGTGGCGATAGGGCTTGCGCATTCTGGGTGGCTAGCGCAACGCTACCCAGTGCTAAGGCGGCGACACCTGTGAATTTTAGAATGCCTACTTTGCTAGCAGTATTATTAGTCATGCTTTCATTATTTATTTTTTGACGGCTTTTATTATATTCTAAGTGCTTGTTTGCATCCTTCATTGCCAGTATCCCTATTATATTTATACATGAGTCAAAAGTAACAGCACTGCGATAGTCCTTTTATAAAATAAGCACTAGGGCGTGTCTTCAATTCACTCAATAGTCATCTAAATGGGCTAAAAATGGATAAATATTGCCAAACATCGTCAAATAGCTGGTTAATATCCCGATATTATCTACGCTATTTTTCTTGTTTGACGGCAATTTATCTCATTTTTATCGCCATTTTTGAAATGAAGACACGCCCTAGTACTGTCTTGTCTATTCTTCGCTTTTTATATCTTACTGGCTGGCTCAGAAGTTCTCGTGTTTTTCCTGTTAACAGTGTTTAGGTTTCTTGTCATTAAACACGGTTTAAACTGACGGGGCAAATAGCTTACGCTACAAGCTATTTAGCCACTGTTTTTTTGTTTTATTAATAAATAACAGCTGTGTTTTAGAACACTTTTTACGGATCTTGATACAGGTCTATATATGGGCTTGATGATGGTTGCTCAACGGTTGTGCCATCTTCGGTCACGACGATAGGAGTCGATGTAGCAACGGACGCTGGCGCTTCAGAATTATTAACGCTAGCAGCAGCTACCCCGTCCACAACGACTGGTACTGAAGCAGGATTTACCAAGTTATTTTCAGACATAATGTCGTCTTTACTTATCTTTACGCCCCTGTCATCAACGACGGTCGTCAGCAGCACCAGCTCAGTCACACCAACGGTGCTATTGGCGATATCGATTAGGTGACTCTGCTGAGTCGGTGTCATACGTCCCATGATATAAACCACACCATCATTGGTCACTGCTTTGATCTGTGAGGCTTTGACGCCATCACTCGCGGCGACTTTTGCCAGCAGTTTTGAGGTGATATAGCCATCATGAACCGTCGAGCTATAGCCTTTAGACGCGCTGACGTTTAGCTCATTATAGACATGACGCACATCTGGCATAGAGCTGACGACTTTTTCGACTTCTAGTTTGATGGCTTCAGTGGGTACTTCACCTGTCAATAACACTTCACTATTAAAGCTATCAATACCCATACGGCTGGTTTGTTGCAGGTCTTCTTTTAACCCATAAACATTGATTTTAACGGTATGTTCGATACTGCGATCCAGTAGTCGCTGCGGAATGGTACGCTCTGTCATCGGCACACCATACGTACCTTCTGTACTATTGGTCAAATAATTGGTGGTACAGCCCGTAGTAACGATGCTGGTCATTAGCATAACGCCTATCGCGGTGCGGCGTGATGAGCCAAAAATAGCAGTGCGCAAATGCATCCGTGTCATGATTTACCTCTTAGAACATGAGTGTGACGATCGTATAAAGTCAATTGATTGAGCCAGTTTTAATCTAATAACATTTGTTTTGACAACTGTTAATTCAGTTAATAACAACTTAGCTACTTTACTTAATTTTTACTATCAGCGGTTAGGTTTTTGGTAACGCTCACTCGATGATAAGTACTTACTACCTTCTAGTTGGGTAGCTTTTGCATCCTAATATCACGTATCTGCTATAAAAGCACCTTTGAGCCATTGTGGTTGATTTGCTATGTTTTGACCACTAGTCTTAATATGAGTACCTACCGTATCATAAGCGATGACATCGAACCGGCAGTCATAATCCTCATACTCAGGATGCTGTTGCAAAAAATATTGCGCCGTTCTAATCACTTTACGTTGTTTGCTTGCCGTCACGCTCAGTGCAGCACCACCAAAACCTGAACGCTGCCGTTGACGCACTTCGATAAATACCAATGTTGACCATGCTGAACCTGTCTCCAGCATAATCAAATCCAGCTCACCCACTTTGGGCTGCTGCCAATTTTGGGCAATCAAAATCAATCCTTGCGATTGTAAAAACTCACACGCCTGCTGCTCAAACAGACTGCCTTGACGCTGCCTTGGTGAAGTGAGGTTCAAAGGTTTATGACTGCACATAAGGTCGATGGGTCTCGTTAACATTTCAGAATTATCATAGCACATCATGCTAAACTAGCCACTTTCGCGTGCAGATGCTGGTATGGTGTTTTATGCTTTGCTTAAGTTCTATTTTTAACCAGTTTTGTCAGTCAGCGCGCCACATTATATTTTAATTCCCGCTTTTAATACTCCGAGGTTTTCATGTCTAGCCCTACCGCGATGCCAGCTTGTCTATATATCGTTGCCACGCCGATTGGCAATATGAGCGATATGACGCCGCATGCCATCGATGTTTTAAAACAAGTCGCCATCATTGCCTGTGAAGACACCCGTACCTCAGGTAAGCTATTGTCGCATTTTGGCATTGATACCAAAGGCAGTAAAGCCGACGACGAAAAAGAGTCAGAAGCTCCTAACACTAAAAATAATACCGATAATAACGTGACAGACGCTGATACCGCGACCAAGCAAAAAGGTCATAACAAGCTTTGGGCATACCATGAGCACAATAGTGCCATTCAAACACCCAAAATTATCGAGATGATCGAGCAAGGACATTCGGTTGCTTTGATAAGTGATGCTGGTACGCCACTCATCAGTGATCCAGGTTATCAACTGGTACAGGCCGCTCATGCCGCAGGCGTTAGAGTCTCTCCTATCATTGGTGCCTCTGCTGCCATTGCTGCACTGTCAGTCGCAGGACTGCCCTCAGACCGCTTTAGCTTTATTGGGTTTTTACCCGCCAAAACCCACGGTCGCCAAAAGCAATTAGCAGCATTAAACTCACGTACCGAAACGCTGATATTTTATGAAGCACCGCACCGTATTATCGCCAGTTTAGAAGACATGGCGACTATATTTGGCGCAGATCGTGAAGTCACTTTTTGCCGTGAATTGACTAAGACCTTTGAGACTGTCCATAAAAGCACTCTTGGGGATTTGGTGGAATTTGTCAAAGCTGATGACAATCAACAGCGCGGTGAGATAGTCGTGGTCGTCGCTGGCGTGAATGTGGTGCAGGATGCGGATGACATCAGTATTCATGATAAATTATTGCAGCGCTTGCTTGAGGACTTATCGGTTAAAAAAGCCGCTGCATTGGGCGCTGATATCACTGGCGTCAAAAAGAATGCGCTATATCAGCGCTTACTTGAGCTACAAGCTGAATAATTTTTGGATATTAATATTAAAGACAGTTATAAAACCATTGAGGAGAAGTGAGCGATGTACAATGTAATGGCGATAGGCAACGCATTGGTTGACCATGAATATGTGCTGTCAGATGCGGCGCTAGAAGAGACTGACTTGACCAAAGGCAATATGACGCTGGCAGGTATCGACGAGCAACAGCAATTGTTGGCGTATTTTAAACTGGCAGAAATTGCACCATCAAAGCAGGCTGGTGGTGGCTCAGCGGCTAATACGATGTATACCTTTGCCAGTTTAGGCGGCAAGCCATTTTATGCCTGCCGCGTTGGTGACGATCAACAAGGCGAGTTTTACCTCAAAGACTTACATGAAGCAGGCGTTGCAACTTCAGAGAAATCTATCCATGCAGGCGGAGTAACGGGTTCATGTGTGGTCGCAGTGACTGAAGATGGCGAGCGCACCATGCAAACTTATCTCGGCACTTCAAGCGAAATCACCGCAGAAAATGTCGATTTTGATGCGCTGACACAAGCTGACTGGTTATATATAGAAGGCTACTTGGCCATGACTGAGAGTATTCAGCCTGCCATGACTCAGTTGCGTCATCAAGCAGGGATTCATTCTGCAAAAATTGCCGTAAGTTTTGCTGATCCTGCCGTGGTGAAGTTTGCCAAAGACGGTTTACTCAATATGCTGGGCAATAAAGTGGCAGTGATATTCTGTAATAGTGAGGAAGCCAAACTCTTTACGGACAAAAAACAAGTCAAGGCAGCCGCACGCGCACTGCTTGAGTATTGCCAGACAGCAGTGGTCACTGATGGTGCCAATGGTGCAACAATCGCTCATAAAGCTGATGATAAATCAGAGATTGAGATTTATGAAGTTGCTACACCAATCGTTACTAATGTCATTGATACCAACGGTGCCGGTGATAATTACGCAGGAGCATTTTTATACGCGTTGTCGCAGCACTATAGCTTGCCTGAATGTGGTCGTCTTGCCAGCGAAGTGGCGGCGCAGGTGATTCAACAGTTTGGACCACGATTAGCCTCACAAGATTATAGAGATATTGCGAAGCGTGTACTATCTGCTTAACTTATAAAAATCTGTCATTGCCAATAATAAAAAAGCCCATCTCAATTGATATGGGCTTTTTTATTATTAATCATGAGACAAGTTATTCAGCTCACATTGCTCAGCTCACATTGCTCAGTTCAATAAAAAGCGTTTAATACTAAGCCGAGGCTAATGCTTGCGCAAGATCCGCTTTGATATCTTCGATGTGCTCGATACCAATTGATAGACGTACCATATCAGTGCTTACACCTGCATTTTCGAGCTCTTGCTCATTGAGCTGGCGATGGGTGGTCGTCGCTGGATGACAGGCTAGTGATTTGGCATCACCGATATTGACCAAACGAGTAATCAGCTGCAGCGCATCGATAAAGCGAGCACCAGCTTCCAAGCCACCTTTTACTCCAAAGGTCAAAATAGCAGAAGGCGTGCCTTTCATGTATTTTTTGGCAAGCTCATGCTCAGGATGATCTGGCAAACCCGCATACTTTACCCAAGCAACCTTGTCATGGTCACGCAGATATTCCGCAACGGCTTGCGCGTTCTGTACATGGCGCTCCATACGTAGACTCAATGTCTCCATACCCTGCAAAATACCAAAAGCATTGAGCGGGCTAAGTGCCGCGCCAGTATTACGCAGCGGTGCCACACGAGCACGAGCGATAAAGGCTGCTGCACCGACATCTTTGACAAAGTTCACACCGTGATAACTATGATCTGGCGTGTTCAATAAGGGAAAACGCTCAGGATAGTCGCCCCATGCGAATTTACCACTATCGACAATCGCCCCACCAATTGAGGTACCTGTACCACTCATATATTTGGTCAATGAATGAATCACGATATCCGCACCAAACTCAAAAGGACGACATAACGCAGGCGTGGCAACCGTACTATCAATCACCACTGGCACACCATATTCATGTGCGATATCACTCAGCGCTTGAATATCAACGATGTTACCTAATGGATTACCGATACTTTCTGCAAAGACCATCTTAGTCTTATCATCGATCAAATCACGAATCGCCTCAGGATTTTTGTGATCAAAGAAGCGGACTTCGATACCTTGACGCGGCAATGCATGGGCAAACAAATTATAAGTACCGCCGTACAAGGTCGACACAGCAACGATATTATCGCCCGCTTCACAGATGGTTTGAATCGCATAAGTAATGGCTGCCATGCCAGATGCTACTGCAAGGGCACCGATACCGCCTTCGAGTGCCGCGACGCGTTCCTCCAACACGGCATTGGTCGGGTTCATAATACGGGTATAAATATTGCCTGCAACTTTTAGATCAAACAAATCAGCACCATGCTGAGTGTTATCAAAGGCGTACGAGCTGGTGTGATAAATCGGCACTGCGACCGCTTTGGTCGTTGGCTCAACGCTATAACCGGCGTGAATCGCCAAGGTCTCAAGACGTTGAGGCGTCTCTGATTTTTGGGCTGTTTGCTGGGCTGCTTGTTCGTCACTCATCATATATTCCTTTATTTCGATAAAAGTTATTAATCAATAAATGACTAATCAACAAATTATTAATCAACAATATGTCACTGAAAATTCAGCTAAAAAACAATCTCCCAAATCATAGCAATAAAAAAAGCCAAGTTCATCAAAACTTGGCTTTTTAATTAAAATAACTCTTCAGATATTACTTAACGCTTTGGCTTTTACTGAGATTTCTATTTATAGTAAGCGTTTTCGGTACGGGTATGATCGGTCTCATCAATCACTTGCGTCAACTCTGGTATTTGCTGCTTAAGTTGCACTTCAACGCCTTGACGTAAGGTCATGTCAACGGCTGAACAGCCTTGGCAACCACCACCAAACTTCAATACCGCAGTCAGACCAACGCCTTCTTCATCAATCAGTTCAAGCAGTTGTACGTCGCCACCATGCGCCGCTAAGCCGGGATTAATCTCTGACTGCAATACGTAGTTGATACGCTCTTCGACACTGGCATCCGCACCCACTTTAGGCACTTTAGAATTTGGTGCACGGAAGGTCAGCTGACCACCAAAACGGTCTTTATTATAATCAATCACCGCATCTTCTAAATAAGGAACAGACGCCGCTTCGATAAAGGCAGAAAAACTGTCATACGTAAAACGCAGGTCCGCACTATCCTCTTCGCCCGGTTGGTTATAAGCCATACAGCACTCTGCACGCGGCGTACCTGGATGCTCAACGAAAATACGCACGCCGATACCATCGGTATCCTGCTTGGATAACAAATCTGCTAAGTAGCTTTGGGCTGACTCAGTAATAGTAATATTGCTTTTTGCTACAGTTTGCTCAGTATCTAGCGCTGATTCATAGTCTGCTGACTGGTCTAGTTGGCTCTCAGCTTGGTTGTGCTCACTCATAATATGTCCTATGCGTTATGACACAAACGCTATATCTGTTATGGCTACTGTGTCGTGAATTTAAAATTAGGTAGCGGGTATAAGTTATGCGGGTTATCAATCATTACGGTCTGTTGTCTTAAAATATTGACTGCCGTTGTTATAACATTTTGCTCAATTTATAGCAGCTATTATAACGTACTCAGCCGACAATTCCGACTGCGCTACTGTGAATTAAACCAAAATGCTCACAAATGACTGCTATCGGTTTTATCAATGCTTTATTAACAATGACGAAATAGACACGACAAATAGCACTTATCTAATGATTGATATATCCCCTACTATATAAAGACAGCAACCGTGATTATCAAGCACCTAGAACACTAACTAACCACCTACTTTCTTCCGAATGCTACGGCATGTCTAACACTGTGTGAGACCATACAACCAAAGCACTTATCATGCTTGCTATTTTCTAGCGCTAGTTTTAGATCTATTTACAAGGTAAAGTGTGTTGTCCTAAATACCTTTTTATAGGTTTACTTATTGATTATTATATTAGGCATTCTTGTTGCCCTTATTATAGTCGTCGCGCTTTTAGTACCGGAGGGTGTTGACTATACCAAAGCTGTAAAAGAAATTATGTCTCGCCATATCAAAATTCATGTAGCGTTGGTATTTTTTCGTAATCCATTACTCCAGTTGATATTCTTTTATATTGACTATAGAGATCGCTTAGATATCGAAGAAAAGAGGATGTTCAAGCGTTATTTTATAACGCAATTTTTTAGCATCTTTATATTTATTACTATAATTTTCATTGTTAAACATTACATTTAAGCTAGCAGAAATTTCATATTTTAGTTGAATCAATCTTATGATGACACAAACACTGAATCTAGTAACGACCAAAGACGACGAACAAGTAGCCGTTTGGAAGATTGTGGATAATACAAAAGGCGAAACAAAGAGCGATACCCCTACCACCAATACACTTGCCATAAAAGCACAAAACATATTTTTGACGCACGGCACGTTTTCCGACAAACAAACCTGTTTGAAAATCGCTGAGTATCTAGCCCGCCTCGGTCATCATTGCTACATCATGGAATGGCGCGGTCATGGCGCAAGCTCAATACCCAAAGAAAAATTCAATTTCGAAACGGTTGCAACCTATGACTATGAAGCGACTTTTCGCTACCTTTTTGAGGATTTAAAACTCGACAATCTACATTGCGTCACCCATAGCGGCGGCGGGGTTGGCTTAACGATGTTTTTGATCCAGCATCCCTGCTATATCGATAAGATTAATAGCGCTAGCATGTTTGCCTGCCAAGCTTATGGCGCTGCAATAAATCCGATAAATCATACTAAAATTCTTATAGCAAAATTATTCACGCGGCTGGTTGGCTATATCCCTGCTAAAAAAATCAAGCTAGGGCCTTTTAATGAAAGCTATCATATGATGAGCCAGTGGTACGACTGGAATCTACAAAAAAACTTTAACAGCAGTTTTCTTAAGCAACGTACATTTAAGACAGCCAGCATGGATACATTCGCCGCTGATGATGCACCTTTAGACTACCGGCAACAGATGCCAAAAATCACGATACCTATCTATGCTATCAGCGCAAAAGGCGACAATTTCATCTCCCCTACTCGTGGTTGTCAGCTATTTTTTGAACCCTTTAAAAACCCTGCCAATATTTTTCGAGAATACTCGCTCAGCCATGGAGATTTGGACGATTATACACACAGCCGCATTATGATCAGTCGTAACGCCGCTCACGAAATTTGGCCAACAGTTACCGCGTGGGTTGAGCAGCATGCCCGTTAAAATAGCGGTGCGGTTGTAGCCTAACTACAACATGGTACGGACTATAACCAAAAACCGCACACCTCTAAACATCTTTATACTTGTCAGCGAGTGATAGGCTGTGTCAGTATTGGCGTCATTACTTTTTACTCAATAAATTTTAACCAATGAAATATCCGTAGTAGGAAAGTGGCGTATATGAGCGAATCATCAGAGCAAAGTTCAGCTAAAGACAATAAACACTATCGTTATTTGATTTTTATCGGGCGTTTCCAGCCCTTCCATCGTGGACATAAAGCGGTCATCGACGAAGCATTGAAGCGTGCTGATAATGTCATTATGTTGATCGGCTCTGCTAACTTACCGCGTAGTTTACGCAATCCCTTTAGTGTCGCTGAGCGTGCTGCCATGATTAAAGGCGCATATTCAGCAGCAGAAGCAGCACGTATTCACTGCGTTGCTCTAGATGATGCACTCTACAACGACACACGCTGGCTACAGTACGTGCAAGCAGGCGTGAAGTCTGTTACTGGTGATTTGCAAACTGATATCGGCTTGATTGGTCATTCCAAAGACAGCTCCTCGTATTATTTATCGCTATTCCCCAACTGGGCGTCCGTCTCAGTACCGAGCTATCACAACCTATCCGCTACCCCGATTCGCGATAGCTATCTAATGGGTGCGACCCCGACTCCTGAACGCACGCCTGAGTCGACGCGCAAGGTTCTAAATGATTTCAAAAAGACAGACGAATATCAAAATCTGCACGAAGAAGCCGACTTTATTGATAAATATAAAAGACAGTGGGAATCAGCGCCTTATCCACCAACCTTTATGACAGCAGATGCTCTGATTGTCCAGTCAGGACATATTCTATTGGTTGAGCGCCGCAGCATGCCAGGGCGCGGACTGTGGGCATTACCAGGCGGATTTTTAAATCCAAAAGAGACCTTATTCGATGCCTGTATCCGTGAGCTACGTGAGGAGACTCGCCTAAAAGTCCCTGAGCCAGTATTGCGCGGCTCTTGTCATAGTCAGCATACCTTTGACGATCCCTATCGCTCAGCACGTGGTCGGACGATTACCCAAGCCTTTTATTTTCAACTTAAAAATGACCCAAAAGGCTTGCCAAAAGTAAAAGGCGGCGACGATGCAGCCACGGCTTTTTGGTTACCACTCGCTGAGCTTGACGCTACCATGATGTTTGAAGACCATTATGCAATTATTACTAAAATGGTCGGTTTGTAGGATTTTATCAGGCGATTATCCGATTTTTCATTAACACTTTTCCACGCCCAAGCTGATAGACAGCAAGGGCTAACCGCCGTAACTGTTCTTTCATTAACGCAGCTACGGCATCTCAAAGCAGAGGAGTTCTGTGATGTATACCAGCAATTTAAACAATTTAATTCTAAATAGCGACAGCTACAAAACCTCACATTGGGTGCAATACCCAAAAGGTAGTGAGTATCTGTCCAGCTACATTGAGGCGCGTAAAGGTGACTACGATGTGGTGTTCTTTGGCTTGCAAGCCTTTATTAAAGAATATCTAAGCACGCCAATCACTCATCAAGACATTGATGAAGCCGAAATGGTCATTCAAGCACATGGTTTGACCTTTAACCGTGCTGGCTGGGAGCGTTTGGTTGATAAACATGGTGGTTATTTACCACTGCGTATCGAAGCCATACCTGAGGGTAGCATCGTACCCGTTTCCAACGTCGTCTGCCAAGTTATCAACACCGATCCTGAATTTTATTGGCTGCCAAGCTATATCGAAACGGCGCTACTCCGTGCCATTTGGTATCCATCAACCGTCGCTAGTGTCTCGCATTATTGCAAAGGCATTATTCGTCAGGCGTTAGAAAAATCAGCAGACAATACCGAATCACTCACTTTTCGTTTGCATGATTTCGGCTCGCGCGGAGCATCTAGTCAAGAGTCTGTCGCGCTCGGCAGCTTAGCGCATTTGGTGAACTTTGCTGGTACCGATTCGATGACAGCGTTGGTGGCTGCCAGCCGCTGGTATCACATGCATAAAGACATGCCCGCGTTTTCTATTCCTGCCGCTGAGCATAGCACCATGACCGCGTGGGGTCGTGATGGCGAAACCGCTGCTTTTGCCAATATGATTGAGCAGTTTGGCGGCGTAGGTAAAAGCTTCTCAGTGGTCTCTGACAGCTACGACTTATGGAACGCCATCGATAATATCTGGGGCGGCAGCTTAAAAGATGATGTGAAAAATATGGGCGGGACTTTGGTTATCCGACCCGATAGTGGTGAGCCTGCCAAAGTGGTTCGCGAAGCCTTAGAGCGCTTGGCAGTAAAATTTGGAACAACGATTAATAGTAAAGGCTATAAAGTGCTGCCTGATTATGTACGTGTCATCCAAGGGGATGGCATCAGCCCACAAAGCTTAACTAAGATCATTGAGGTGATCATGAAAGCAGGCTTTAGCGCAGAGAATGTGACCTTTGGTATGGGCGGTGGTCTATTACAGCAAGTCAACCGCGACACCATGAGCTGGGCGATGAAAGCCAGCGCTATCTCTATCGATGGCACATGGACAGATATCTATAAAGACCCAATTACCAGCCGCTCAAAACGCTCAAAGAAGGGACGTTTGGCGCTGGTCAAAAACAGCAATGGACAGCTAAAAACCATCAAGGCTGAAGACCTATCTGCAGACGCAGATAACCTACTGCGTGATATTTATGTCGATGGTAAATTATTAATTGAAGACAATCTCACCACTATTCGAGAGCGTGCAGGATGGTAGCAATATGATAAATAGCAATAAAATCGCCTCGGTGGCAAGAGATGTACTGCTTGCTCCTATTTATCTTTATCAAGGGCGCAAAATTAAGCGTGATACGGTACGTCTACCTGAGCCAAGTGGTGAAAGGCACGGGCAAGTTCAATTAAATGACGCGATTGAGTCGCCAAAAGATGCGCACAAGCGAACATTAAACCTAATGGTTGTTGGCGATTCGGCGGCGGCTGGCGTCGGTAGTGAGACGCAGCAAGAAGCGCTTGTCGGTAACTTAATTCCTGTTTTGACGCAGCAGTCTGCTATCCAAAATCAGTTTGATATACTGAACTGGTCATTGCAAGCGACGACGGGGCATACCAGCTTTGATATCTTGCGTAGGCTTTATGTTCTACCCGCGCCTAGCCAGCCTGTTGATGTGATGGTGCTGAGTGTCGGCGTTAACGACACCACCTCTAAAGTCTCGGTGGATAAATGGCAACAGCAAATTGAAAATATCATTGCTATCGCTCAGCGTAAATTTGGCGTGCGAGAGTTGATTTTTTTAAGCCTGCCGCCGATGGCACAAATGCCTGCGATACCTGCCCCGCTAAGTAACTTTGTGGGTGCTAAAGCCTCTATCCTTGATAAGATATTGCAGCAAGTTTGCGCCGCTCATGATAGTGTCACCTACATGGCCACTGACTTTCCACGAATGATAGCAGAGCATTCGAACGGTACTCCAATCGATATCAAAGTGATGTTTGCCAGTGACGGTTTTCATCCTAGCAGCCTCATGTATGGCTATTGGGCGCAGCAATTGTCAGAGTTGATTATAGAGTTACTGAACCCTTCCGATGCTGAGTTGACTGATTAAAAACCATTGAGGCGTTACTTCTAAAAATTTAAACAAAAAAAACCGCTGAATAGTCAGCGGTTTCTTTATGTTCTTAATACTATAGCTGTGCATGTTTGAGAAAACACATGCTCAAAATAATATCACGCAATACGTGTGAATTATTCTGCAGCGTCAGTATCAGCAGCTTTCTTACGGCCACCAAATGCACCAAAGCGTTTGTTGAAGCTAGCAACACGGCCTTCAGTAGAAGTTTTGCGTTGTTCGCCAGTATAGAATGGATGCGACGCACTTGAGATATCAAGTGGGTAGTATGGATATTCTGACCCTTCGTATTCACGAGTGGTTTTGGTTTTAACGGTTGAACGAGTCAAGAAAAACACGTCAGCGTTAGTGTCATGGAATAAAACTTCTTGGTAATTAGGATGGATATCTTTACGCATAATAAACTCTCTATGTCCGATGTATGTATAGCACTCTTGAACACCATCTTAGACGATGTGTCAAACAAGTCATGACATACGTAACTGAGGCACTAAGGGACATTGATAAGTATGGCAGCTGCGTCACTGGCTTATTCCAGCACCCAACACCATTCCTCTGCTCACTTAGCCTTTCCCCAGCGGGAAAATCAAACCGCGATTTTAACGGTTTTTACCGCTAGACGCAAGCAGCAGTTGTGAGTGATATATGTGATAAGTTGTCACCAAAATCTCTATTTTGTTGAGAGGTATACGGTATGTTAGTATAATATTAAATTAGTTTAAATAATCAATAAATATCTTAAGTTTAGATTTAGTTAATAATTATTTTCGATATTAATCATTTGTTAATGATGATGGATACTGTCTGATGTCGCCTCGTTAATCAAGCACCCACTATTTATAAACACTCAATAAGGACAATATAATGATAAATACTGTTATGAAGAATAGCGCAAAAGCCTTGCTTATCAGCTCAGCACTGGCACTCACCACTGTTGCAAGTGCGGCATTACCTAGTCAATGGCAATTAGACGACTCGCACACCCGTGTGGGATTTTCTGTCAATCACTTAGGATTTTCGACCACCATGGGTCATTTTAACGACGTCAAAGGGGTCATTAATTACGACGTCAAAGCACCCAGTAAAACCAATATGAGCTTCACCATTGCAACCGATAGCATTGACAGCAATTGGGATGCACGTGATGAGCATTTAAAAAAGGCTGAATTTTTTAACGTCGCCAAATATCCAACCATGACCTTTAAATCAACCAGCGTAAAATTTATAAATCCGCAACAAGCCAAGGTCACAGGTGACTTTACTATGCTAGGTCAAACCAAACCATTAACTTTGGATGTGACTTTGAATAAAATCGCCAACAGCCCTCTTACCAAAGAGCCAGTTATTGGCTTCCGTGCAACGGGTAATATTGATCGCGCAGCCTATGGTATGACAGCTTTCGCAGATGGCATTACCACCAATGTCCCGATCCAAATCGATGGTGAGTTAATAGAGAAAAAAGCGCAAACCAACAAAAAATCTAAATAAGTCTAATTTTTAGCCAAGCACAAATCGCTACTTCCTCTACATACTCTCTCTACATACTCTAAAAAAAAAGCAGCCATCATAGTGGCTGCTTTTTTGACAATAATGAATCAACTCACTCGACATTTATATATATTCAATAAATCGCATAAATACTTCCCATCTGCTTGTTAACCTCAGTTTTTATTGTTATATTCATATATACGGATTTACGAATATAAAACATAACGCTGAGGGAGCAGAAAGATGGATACAGTACAGGTAGACTTTGCCGAGATAAATAAAGACTGGGATAAAAACATCGCTGATTATCACTTTGATATTTATCACTTATCTGGTTGGATTGCTGCGTCAGCTATTGTAGATAAAGGCACTCCTCAAGGAGTGATTGCCACTTATAACAATAAAAAGATCTTTTTGCCTCTCATTATAAGAGAACTCGACTCAGAGCATTGGGATGCGACTTCTACTTATGGTTACGGCGGTCCTGTCATGGATAAGTCTCTCACTGATGCCGAATTAGACATAATATTGGCAGAAGTAAGGGGCTTTCTCTTAGCAAAAGGCTGTGTGTCTTTATTCATGCGACTACATCCAATCATCAATAAAGAGTGGCTACCAACGGTCGGCAAAGCACTCACTCATGGATTGACATTGATGTCTGACTTGGGTAAATCTGAAGAGGAGCACTGGAGCGAGACTCAAAATCGTCATCGTAGAGGTATTAAAAAAGCATTAAAAATGGATGTCGTGACAAAAATTGAGCGTTTAACCAGAGAGAATGCAGTGATGTTTTCCAATATATATAAAGAAACGATGGCGCAGGTGAAGGCAGATCAGTACTACTTCTTTGATGATGATTACTTTTTTAATTTGCTCGAAAATCTGCAAGACAGAATACTACTGATAACTGCCTATCAGGATAATAAAGCCATTGGCTCTTCTATCTACACGATCTGTAAAGAATCGGGCATTATGCAATTTCATCTCGGAGGCACGCTCAACGCCTATACCCATCTACAACCTTCCAAACTCATTACCCATGTGGCTCGTAATTGGGGCCGAACCAATCATTATAAATTACTGCATCTTGGCGGCGGCGTAGGCTCTAATCTAGATTCTTTATACGAGTATAAAAAAGGGTTTAGCTCACAAGAGTTATTATTCAAAACTTATAGACTCGTCGTTAATCCAGCAAAATACGCAGCATTAGTCGCTGATAGCTGGTTCACCGAAAATGATTTACGCTCCGACTTTTTCCCTCTATATAGAAAAGAGCCTACTAAAGAAACTATCTTGGAGACTGAACAAGCTGAAGCTTTGGCAGATATTTGATCGCGTTATTTTACGATTCTAATCAGTCAAGCCAATAAAAAAGCAGCCATTACAATGGCTGCTTTTTTGATGCTAATTGTCTTTCATTTCGGTAGACAATGGGCTTACTTTACTTGGTTTTGACGATATGCCAAACGCCCAGTTTATTGTCGCCATCTTTATCGCCCACCTTTGTATCATTGGCATAGAAATATAACGGTTTACCATTTACCGCCCATTGATACTTGCCATCTTCGCGTTGAAATGCTGCAAACTGCCCTGACGCTTTGGCATTACTCGGTGCCATAAATGCGGGCCAAGCAATTAGACAGGCACTACCACACTCTGATTTGTTCATCCCATCTTTGTCAAAGGTATATAAGGTCATGTGATTGCTTGCATCGACTAACATGCCGTTTTTACTCGCGACTGGCGCGGTATTTTTATTGGTGGCTTGTACATCATGCATGCCAGAATCATCATTGCCGAATACATTGTTTAACGTAGTACAACCAGTAAGCGTTAAAACACCGGTGAGAGCCGATAATATAAGCATACGTTTCATAATAACTTCCTTGTCATTTTGATTGTGATTATGATTGTCATCATAAATTTCTATTTGGATTTTTCTCATCGTCAGACGATTTAAACGGCAAAAAAAACCTACCGCTGACTTCAAGCAGTTTTAATATAGCATATGCAACAGCGCAGTCGTTTCTATCCATATATAAATTTACAAAAGCTTATGTATTTGCAAATTGGTTAAACTGGCATAGCCATTGCTATCAAGCGCCATAGCCATTCATTGACAAAACTCACCTATCTACTTACGTATTTGCCATCATATTGGTTGTCATTTTTCGTAGAATACCCTATACACATTAAGAATTACTACACAATGATAAATATGACCCTTGCGGCTTCATATGCATATTGAACTTGACGTCCTTTGCACGCATATCAATAATTATAAACGGCTTAGAACAAGATCCATTAGGACAAATTTTTTAAAATAAGATTTTAGAATAAAACATTTAACAAATACACCGAGCATGACCTGCTGTAACTGCTATTAAGGATATAACAACGACAATGACTCACTCTTTCATTAAAAACCCAGTGAAAAACCAAGCGCACTCTGCCAAACGTGTCGGTATTCTTGGTGGTGGTACGGCAGGAGCAACCATTGCTATCCGCCTTGCGGCATTGGGGCTTGAAACTTATGTATTTGAAAAAAACAAATCGCTGATTGATGGTCCACCGATGTGTCACTTGCATGCTGGCGGCAATCTATACCGCGAAATTCCTGATGAAGATTGTGTGGCTCTCCTCAAACAATGTATCGATATATTGCGCCTTTATCCTTATACCATCGATGTTCGCCCAACAGTATTTGCCGTACCAACTCGCGATGAAGGCTTGCCAGAAGACTTGCTACCACGTCTTGATATCTTGACTGATGCGTATCGTAAGCTTATCGCCGAAGATGCTAATAACAAAGTGTTGGGCGAACCTGAAAACTATTATCAGCTTTATAGTCATGAGCAACTCATTGCCCTGTCAGAACGTGAGCAAGTCACTGTGCCGCGGTCGGTTGATGAATGGATGATACCAGTCGCTAAGTATTTGGACTTAAATAAAGTCAAGTTTCCACTGATTGTCGTGCAAGAGTACGGCTGGAATATTTTTCGCTTGGCGGCCTCTGCGCAATTGGCATTAGCCGATTATGAGCATGCACACGTCTTTACCGATACACAGGTTCAGCAAGTAATGCCTGTTGATTGTGAAAACTGCTCAAACGCTGACCACCACGTCACTAAATGGCGTATTGATTATCAGCAAGCGGCCAGCTCTAAAACTCAGCTTGCAACCGAATCTGAGACCAAAAATACAACCGAATCTATCGAAGTGGATTACTTAATCAACGCTTGCGGTTTTCGTACTGGCGTCATCGATGATATGGTCGGGGTCAAAGTCACGCGTATGGTCGAGTTTAAATCGTCTTATATTACCCACTGGGATGATACTGGCGGACAGATACCGGAGATTATCGTTTATGGCAGTCGCGGCACACCAGAAGGCATGGCTCAACTCACGCCTTATCCCGGTGGTTATTTTCAAATACATGGCATGAGCAAATTTATCACGCTATTCAATGATGGCTTGGTCGCCTCTAGCAAAGACAGCGCCCAACCTAAGCTGCCGCCGCAGTATGTGCACTATATCGAAGATGGCTGGGATAAAGCACCGTTACAAGCGCGTAGTCAGCAAGCGATTGATTATGTGGCAGAGTTTGTACCGACCTTCCATAGCGCACGTACGGTCGGTAACGCGCTATATGGTGGGCAGCAAATACCCGGTCAAGACGATACGCTGCGAGTGGCTGATGTAAGCTTGTACTCTAATATTCGCTATGCTCGTGCGGAAAACGTCAAAGCATCATCAACTTTGATTGCTGCCGATCAAATCGTTGATGAATTGACTGAACTTGGCTTAATCGATCATGACACGCCAGCCAACCGCAATCGTTATGCTCATAATTGGGCGTATTTGACAAAACACGATAGCATGGCGATTGATGAAGTCGCACGTACACTGGCTGAGCAACGAGGCTTTCCATTGGCAATGGCTGATGTGAATCACGGTATTGGCGAGACAACTTTAAAGGGTTTCAACACGGTTAATGATGCAGGTGCTACTGAGATATAAAAAGCGTTCTATTAAAAATTGAACAAAAAAAGGAGAGAAGGGCTAATAATCAGCCCTTCTCTCCTTTTTTATAGATGAAATATTTATATATAAAAGTATTCATCTATAGAAATACGTACTCTTAATTACCAGCCATTTTTTCAGTATCGACTGCATCGTCTATTTTTACGACTGTTTTTAATAGCTCAATGGCTTCATTAATCGTGTTACATACCACCAAACGCTCCAGATCTTCTTGCTTCATAAAACCTTGGTCAGCCGTATATTTTAAGTGCTCGATCATACGATCATAGAAACCATTGATATTCAAAATAATCATCGGTTTTTCATGTTGATATAACTGACGCCACGTGGCGATTTCCATGATCTCCTCTAAAGTACCAAGCCCGCCCGGCAAGGTAATAAAGGCATCGGCATACTCCGCCATCACAGTTTTGCGGGTGTGCATGGTATCGGTCAAATGCAAGCGAGTCAGCTGCTCATGAGCAATCTCATGTTTGAGCATAAAGGTTGGAATCACACCGACCGCTTGCGCGCCGCCTTGAATCACCTCATCTGCAACGGCACCCATCAGCCCGATGCTCGCGCCGCCGTAGACCAAACCCATGCCATTGTCAGCAAGCGCACTACCCAACTCGCGGGCTGCCTGCTCGTAGACTTCATTATTGCCTAAACGCGAACCACAATAAACCGCTACCAACGGCATCGTTAACGTTGATTTATCCACTGCTTTTTCAATATTGGTAATGTCTTGACTGGTAATGACTTCATAAGTGTCATTGTTAATTTTCATTTGCATATAGCTTCCTTAATTTTTATATCGATTGTTTTTGTTAAATACTCGTTAAAACCCTCATGGATAATACCACCCCAGATAAATAGCATAGAACTTGAAAGTCACAATTGAACGCCTTGCTTGCCAGCATTTATCTTAACATAAGCGATGCTATCAGGTGGCTATCAGCTAATTTAAGCGGTTTATCACTACGTAATGACTACATTTTAAGAGCAGATTATTGATAAATAATTGCAAATAAATAACCACTCCACACCGCATAGAACCCTAACAATATGAAGGTTAAAGCATGGAAAATAAACAGTGTCAGACGGATATTTATTCACTGAGTATCATGACTGAGCGCAATCAGGCATTGGCAGCGACTGTCTATCGCCCTAAAAATGAGGTAAAAAAAGCGGTTATGCTCGCGCCAGCAACGGGTATCAAGCGCCAGTTTTATCACAATTTTGCCACTCACTTAGCAGAAAATGGCTTTGGTGTACTAACCTTTGACAATGAAGGCATCGGTGAATCGCTGTCGTCTGCATTGGCTAAATGCGATGCATCGCTGATTAGCTGGGGTCGCCATGATATGCCAGCCGTCCTTGATGCGTTGCAAGATGAATTTGCCGACGCCACTTATCATTTAATTGGTCATAGTGCAGGCGGTCAGCTGATAGGTTTGATGCCAAATTATAGTGCGCTCGCTTCAGTATTCAATGTCGCCTGCTCATCAGGTCGTATTAAAAATATGAGCATGCCTTATAAACTCAAAGCGATAGGGTTTATGGATGCCTTTATTCCACTCGCCAACTTGGCGTTAGGGTACACGCCGTCAGATAAAATTGGTATGGGCGAACCGCTACCACGGGGCGTGTCTCGGCAGTGGCGCGAATGGTGTAATGGCGCAGGCTATATCAAAACAGCCTTTGGCAAAATTATACAAACGCACTTTTATGATGACATTACTATGCCATCATTATGGCTGGGGTTTAGTGATGATGACATTGCCAATAGCAAAAATATGGATGATATGATTCGTGTTTTTACTAAAATGCCAGTCGAAAAGCAGTTTTTAGATCCCAAAGACTTTGGTCTAAACAGTATCGGTCATATGCGCTATTTTATTAGCAGAACCAATGCTAAAGCCCCACAGCTTTGGCAAATGGCGGTTGATTGGCTAGCTAAGCAGTAATAAGTTCGGTTTAGTTAACCTATTCAAATGCAATTCTATTTAGTCTTGCGTATTTTTTGCTGCCTGTTCTGCTTTGACACGCTTGGTTAAGGCAGAATAAAGCGACGGCTGCATATTATGGATATTACCTAGCATCCATTTTACGTAGCTGATGGGCACGTCTTTAATCAGCGTACCTTTATGTTTGCCAAAGGGCATTTTGCTCACTGGATTGGCTTTATTGGCGATAGCATGGACAGCAGCAAAATCCATCGGTGCAATGGCTAGGCGCTCACAACACGCCTGATAAAGCAAATAACACATACGCGCATCGCCCAGCGCATCATGAGCGGCAATCGTCATCCTACTTGCTTGCTTTTTGCCTAATAATTGCTCGATACATTTGGACTGACCATAAGCACTCCACTCTGGAAAAGCCACACGCGCCAGCCGCACCGTACATATCAACTTAGTAGACGGACTGCCAATAACCCGCCAATCAAAGCGCACATTATGACCAATCAAATAATGCGGCAACTCAAACGCCTCTAAATCAAAGCGCTCAAGACCAGCGACATCCTCATCGGTGATACCATGAACTCTAATGACAACTGGTGATATCGAACGACCACTATTAAAATACTTCATCCACTCAAAACCCGTCATCGCATTAATAGTCGCCACTTGAATCGGACGCGGATCACGACCTTGATCGGTTTCGGTATCGATAATCAGCGCGGTGTCAGTCATAAAGATTCAGCCATGGATAACAATAATAGATAGCAACATTGGTATTTTATGTAACGTTTTAAAAATACGTAAACTTTAAAAGAAACGTTATATTTATGGGGATAAAAAATAGAGATAACAATGATATACAAAGAATAGATAACTTCACTTATATAATATCAATTGAAGTCCATTTAAAAAACTAAAGAGAGATAGATGCCAGCAGATGACAATAATCCGCAATTAAAACAAAAGAAAAAGCCAACCTTTTTAAATCGTGTACTCAGTGTGCTTATTAAAGCGGCTGTATTGTTGATGCTATTATTTGTATTTGATAGGCTCTTACCCAGTATCAGCCAACAAACTCAGTCATTTGTGATAGCAAAATGGCAACAGCTCAGTTTGTTACAGCAAGAACTACCGACGGAAAACAGCTTACCCAGTCCACTTCCAGAACAACATCTAACAGATACATGGGGCGCTGCACGCAGTCAAGGTCGCAGTCATGAAGGTATCGATATCTTTGCCGCACGAGGCACACCAATACGAGCCACGACACAAGGCATCGTCAGCAAAGTTGGTGAAAATACGTTAGGCGGTCGTGTAGTGGTCGTGGTTGGACCAGGCGGCGCAGGGCATTATTATGCGCATTTAGAAGATTATGCAGATATTAGTCCAAACGACTGGGTCGATGCTGGCGATATCATCGGCTACGTCGGCGACAGTGGCAATGCAAAAGGTACGCCGCCACATGTGCATTACGGTATTTATATCAGCGGCAGTGCAGTGAACCCCTATCCACTTTTACAAAAAGATTAGGGTATCGCAGCTGATCTAATGTGGGCAGCTGGAAATACCATACTGAACGTCGAGCCTACCCCTTCTACTGATTCAATTTGTAAATTAGCCTCATGCTGATACAAGACGTGTTTAACGATGGCCAAACCTAGCCCTGTGCCGCCAGTCGCCCGACTACGACCTTTATCAATACGATAAAAGCGCTCCGTCAACCGTGCGATATGCTCAGGTGCAATACCAATACCGTTGTCTTCGACGGCAAATCGGCAACCTTCTGACGTTTTTGTCCAGCTAATGGCGATATTACCGCCCTTGGGCGTGTATTTGATGGCATTAATCACCAGATTAGAAAGCGCGCTATTTAGATACATCTCTGAGCCATACAGTCCGTCATAAGTGTCTATCTGCAAGTGAATGGTATGCCCATACTCTTGATTGTACGCTTGCGCATCATCATAAACATGGGTCAGCAGCTTGGTCATATCAATATAACTGAGCTCATGGGTTTCTTCGATTTCGATGCGAGATAACAGCAATAAGTCATTCACAATTCTATTCATACGCGCAGTCTGTTGGCTCATCAGCTCAAACCCTCGCTTCCAATGCGGCGGCATATCTGGCTGATCCGAAAAATTTTCTAGATAACCCATCATGACGGTCAACGGTGTGCGTAACTCATGCGAGACATTCGCCACAAAATCGCGGCGCATCTCTTCTAAATGATGCAAGCGCGTCACATCATAAATAATGAGCAGCTTCTCATCGCCAAAAGGCGTGAGCTCACACTTTAGATAACGCTTGGGCGCGCGCCACGAGACAATGTGCACACCATCCTGAGCACCATCGTTAGGGTTGGTCGTCGCCTGATAATACTGACGAAATTCAGGCGCACTAATAAAGTCAAAAATGCACTTACCTTTATCTGATAACTGTAACAACATTAAATCTTCGGCGGCCTGATTCCACCATTCGAGCCCATCATCGTCATTGAGCAAAACCACCGCATCACGCAATGCGCGTAGTGCGCTTCTAATTTTTTTGAGTTGATCCGTTGTATTCTGCTGAGTTGCTAGCAGTGATTTATTTTGTTGGTCGCCTTGAGCCGATATTAGGGTGTTCATCCATCATCCTTATCACTATTCGCCGTTTTTCACTGTGCTACGATTGACATACTGCTTTTATAGCGAATAAAAACCGTCCGTTAAATTGGTTCAATAAAGCTAGAAAATCGATAGCCTGTCCCGCGTACTGTCTGTATCAACGTATCACATTGATGCGGTCGTAGTAATGTCCGCAAACGTTTGATATGCACATCAATGGTTCTATCTTCGATATATACATTACCGCCCCATACTTGGTCTAGCAGCTGCGTCCGCGTATAGGCACGCTCTGGATGACTCATAAAAAATGCCAGTAATCGATATTCCGTAGGACCAACATCAACCACTTTACCAGCCGCTGTCACCCGCTGACTTTTGGGATCAAGGCTCAGATTGCCGATTTCGATAGGTTTATCACTACTGAGCGCGTTACTACGACGCAATACTGCTTTGATTCTGGATATTAACTCACGTGTCGAAAAAGGCTTGGTCATATAATCATCAGCACCAGCATCAAGGCCATGCACCTTGCTGTCCTCTTCACTTTTAGCCGTCAACATAATGACTGGTATCTCAGCAAGTAGCTCATCATTTTTGAGCAATCGACAAAAATCAATGCCACTTTTATCGCCGGGCAGCATCCAATCTAGCAAAATCAGCGCAGGGCGGTGATCGACCACTTGTTGGTGCGCCTCAGATACATCCGCTGCCTGCAAACTATCAAATCCCGCCATCTCTAGCGTCATGACGATCATTTCACGAATCGCAGGTTCATCTTCAACAATCAAAATTTGCTCATTATACATACGGCATTCTCAGTGTTAGAGGACAACATTTAGCTGACAAAAAAGGCGATAAATGCTCGCCTGCTGCTCCCTATTAAACGGGGTAATTATGACAGCTTAATGACATTCAACTTTTAAGCGGTTCATAGGTCTCGTGACGGCTAATGCTTAGTTTACTCAATCTACTTCTAACAAGAAATTCAATGGCCCATCATTGACGCTCGACACTTGCATATTAGCGCCAAACTGACCCGTTGCCACGTTTGAATGTTGCGTGTTGGCGTAGGCGACCAATTGTGCAAACAACGCTTGCGCCGCATTAGGTGCCATCGCCCCACCAAAGTCAGGGCGACGACCCTTGTCTGTTTTTGCCATTAGCGTAAACTGTGATACCAATAACAGTCCGCCACCAACTTGCTGGACATTTTTATCCAGTTTGCCGTACTTGGCAGGATCATCATCATTGTCAAAAATACGATAGGTGAGGATTTTATCCACCATGCGCTGGGCGCTTGTTAGGTCGTCATCAGGCCCTAAACCAATATAAGCCAATATGCCTTGCTCAATCGTACCAACACACTGCGCATCGACGGTGACACTAGCACGGCGTACGCGCTGTATAAGTGCTTTCATTTACGGATTCCTTACCAATTATGCCCATACAATAATACGCCGTCCATGATAAAATACGGCCATTCTCTTGCTTATTAATTATTACATCACACCCTATTTTGGTAGCCTCATTATGAATGTATTCACTACTTTACAACAGCTTGTCCCGCAGCAGCAACTGAGTAAAGTTGCTGGGCGTCTAGCCGCTAGCCGCCATCCTTATGTTAAACGCACGTTTATCCGTAGCTTTGCTAAAGCCTACAACGTCAGCTTGGACGAGTATGAGCGCCAAAGTCTCAACGCCTATGAGAGCTTTAATGATTTTTTTACTCGTGAGCTAAAAGAAGACGCGCGCCCTATCGACATGACGCCTCATGGTATCGTCAGTCCTGCCGATGGTATTATCTCGCAGTTGGGTCAAATTGACGACCATAAATTGCTTCAAGCAAAAGGTCGCTATTATGACGTTGGTCAACTGCTTGCTGACAGTGAAGATGGACGCTATTTTGCGGATGGCAGTTTTGCGACAGTTTATCTTGCGCCCAGTAACTATCACCGTGTACATATGCCCTTCGCCGGCACCTTAACCAAAACCCGTTATGTACCGGGTACGCTATTTTCGGTCAACAATACTACGGCAGCAAATGTGCCAGACTTATTTGCGCGTAATGAACGCTTGGTTTGTCTGTTTGATACAGCATATGGTAAAGCAGCGGTGGTGATGGTTGGGGCGATGATTGTCGCTGGTATCGAAACCGTGGCGACTGGTAAAATTGCTCGCACTGATGATATTCAAGAAGCTGAGCACAATATGAGCTTTGAGAAAGGCGATGAGCTGGGTCGTTTTTATTTAGGCTCAACCGCAATTGTCATTTTACCAAAAGGCGCAAAAGCAGATTGGCAAGACAGTATGCAAGCCGATAGTGTGGTAAAAATGGGACAGCTACTAGGGACTACTAACGCTTAATAATTGAGCGATTTAACGACTCAAAAAAGCTCAGTTCAGCATCCTAATTTATGCTTAACTGAGCTTTTTATTGTGGGTAATTATCTTATCGCAACATATTAGGGCGTGTCATCAATTAGCACATGAATACATTTAGTGGTCTTAAAATGTCTAAATTTTGCTAAACATCGTCAGAAATTTTGTCAATATATTCATATTAATGGCAATTTCTTCCTTGTTTATCTACAATTTTTCTCATTTTAAGCCTCACAATCTAATTGATGACACACCCTAGTTAATAAAAAAAGTAGTTAATAACGAAAGTGCTTGAGAATAGGATAAGCAAATAAGATGTTTTCTTCTTGCGTACCGCGTCCGATATTGTGAATAATCAGCGGTGTACCATCCGCAGCGACTTTATCGGAGACAATACCTGTATGCGGCAAATTACCATTCGGTAGCCGCCACGTCACCACATCCCCTGCTTGAAAACTGGCTTTATCAGTCGTCGATAATGTCTTTGCGTGACGCGCAAAAAACACTTCAAGATTGGGCACTCGGCGATGATCGATATTCTTATCGGTTGATTTCAGCCCCCAAGTCTTTGGATAAGCCGACCAATTTGACTTCATATCATGGTTGACTAATTGCTGTAGATCTATATTTTGCAAGCGATAAGCACGGACGATAACATCGGTACAGACGCCAGTTTCTATCGGCACATCGCCACGCGGAAAATCCAACTTGCGGTAAGCAGGATCATAGCTGGTGGTAATGCCGATCTGTTTTTTGGCATCGTGCGCCAGTTTATCACCATTACTAATAGGTGCGGCAGCCTGAGTTAGTTGCGCCAAAGTTAATAGGCTAACAAAGACGAGCGATTTAGCGAAAACCTTATAAGTGCCAGTGACTCTCATTTAACAATCTCTCTATATAATGTACTTAATCGCTCATTTAGCTAATTCTAAATACTTTAATATTTAAAGAATACAAATATTTGCAAACATGTAAACGGCAAAATGATGGCTTTACTTAAGCATCAATCAACCATCCTTGCTGAGTCGCATAGTCGATATTTTTTGATAGCCAATCATGAATGGGAGGAAAGCTGTCTTTGATAAAAGCAAGTGCTGTAGTCACTTGCGAGCACGTGACGTTAGCATCAATCCACGTTTCCCCGTTGGTATTTAAATTCAATAAAAAAGGCAATAAGCGATCAACCACTCTGAGCAGCTGGGTTTCTTTACTGCTACCCGTCTCCTGCTCTTCCCAAATCTCATTTAAATCCATGATGCCATTGCCACGCTCAGCTTGCAATCGAGCAATGCCTGCACGTTCTTCAATGTGCGCCTCGCTACGACTATTTGCGAATAAAAACGTATCGCCTGCGTCAATCTCACCCAAGTCATGTACCAATGCCATCTTGAGTAGTTTTTCATGATTGACATCTAGCTCAAACTGTTCAGCAATAGACCAGCACGCCATGGCTAAATGCCATGAATGTTCGGCAGAGTTTTCTTTGCGTGTGGTATGCGTCACATAGCTACGACGATTGATACGTTTAAGCGCATCAAGCTCTAATAAGAAATGAGTGACATGATCTATATCAATGTTTGAGGCAAGCGTTGGGTTGGTTAATAAAAGGGGTTTGGTTGATGGCATAAATTTTCTCTTAATTTTTCTACGAATATATAGCGCTTCATTTTACCTTTACGCATAAGCAAGTATTATACATTTTATGAGCGCTATAAAAGAGCATGTCAACCTATAGCTAATTAGCACCACTATAAAAAATAGCGCTTATGTGAGTAAGCGCTATCGGTTTTATCTTGAATAAAAGAGCTATTTAATCAAGTTACTGATGGTTTTAAAAGCAGGGTCTTTACTACTTCGGCATAACTCAAACAGAATGGTTTCAACCGTGGTAATCACGCCACCAGCACGGCGAATACGGCGAATTGCTTGCTTTTTATCATATGGAAAACGCGAACCGACTGCATCACCAATGATGACGGGCTGCATACCATTATCTAGCAAATCAAGCGCTGTTTGTAGTACACAGACATGTGTCTCTACGCCAAATAGCAAAACAATGCTTCGATTTTGCTGCGCTAAATAATGCCACGAATCATCATTATCACAAGCGCTAAAAGTGACCTTTTCAAAGCTTTTGGCGTTATCGCCTTCTAATACCTCGCGTATTTCAGGTAGCGTATCGCCGAGCCCTTTTTTATACTGTTCATTGAGCATGATAGGGATATTCAGTGCTTGTAAACCTTTAATAAGCGTCACTGTTTTTTTGACGATGTTTTCATGGTCATAAATATGCGGTGTTAAGCGTTCTTGAACATCGATTATCATCGCTTGGGTATTTTCGCGAGCGATTCGATAGGTACGATCGGTAATCATAGTAGACATGGCACACTCCTTGTACGGCTGACTTTATTGTTAAAGGCTATGTTAATTTTATCATTGATATTGTCTTTATTAGCCTTACTCTTATTTAGTCATAGTTTGCTGAGGGCGTCAATGGAGATAGTCTCTAATAATGATTAATAACAATTCATCACGTTTGATTCATACTGCTTAGCGTAGGTTTTTGATTATGAATAGCCAATAACTATATATTATGACGCCTAGCATTACGTAATAAAGACTGTTTTTGAGTCATGACCATGCCCACACCGAAAGCAACGCCAAAACATAAGGTTAAAAGATAATACACCATATAACTGAGCGTGTTTATAAATGCAAAGAACATGCTGGTTAAAGTAATGATTAATATCGCAGCGATAGTACCGCCGAATAGCTCTCGATATTTTTTATTAAAAATCTTAAAGACCACCAACGGTATCGCGATACCAAACAAGCCAAATGTAGCACCCCAAACACCTGCCATGTCCATATCAAAATATAGCACCCCTAAAACATTAGCGAAAATACCACATATAAAAAAGGCCATCGCAAAACGTATAGGACCCAATACTTTTTCCAAAATATAACCTGTAGCAAACAGCATCCCCAGACTCATTACTAAATGCATAATTCCTGCATGTACAAAAAGTGCTGTGACCACCCGCCAATACTTACCAGCTTGCAGCGCGTCCATCGTCAACCCACCTACACTATTTACCTGTCTAGATAAAGGGTCAATGATATCCATACCCATGAATACGGTCAGTATAAATGCACCTATACAGGTCAGTATTAACATTAACGTCGCAGGTCGCTCTTTATTACTTCTAAACCAAACTACTAGGCTTTTTGATAGATCACTTACTGGTGCTCGTTTTTTTACGGGCTTTTGTTTTTGTATATGTTTTCGCTTTTGTATATGTTTTTGCGTACTTTTCTTTTCTTGACTATCAAACTCTGCTGCGAGAACGAGCAACAAGCACAGCACCATACCAATAAAAAATGAACCAAACCCCCAAACAAAATCACGATCTAAGCTATCAGCAAGTAACCCTGTTTCAGGTAATAATACCAAGTGTGGCAAATTAGATTGCCTATTAGCCGTAGAAATCGTGTGTAAGTAAGCATTTCTGCTATTTGATGATTTAAGTTTCTTAAAGTAGCTGATATTAGAGAGGTCTTTGGCTTCGTACTTATGGCGCGAGTCGTTAATAAACGCTGAGTATTGACTGTCTTTAATACTTTGGTCTGCACGATTATTGTATTTCGTGTGATAGCTAGAACCTAGCCAAATATTCTCAGCGGCTATAAATGGCGTCGCAATGTAATAATCAATATGCAATGTTGAGTCAAAATATCGTCCACTGACTACTTGTGTTTCTATATAAGAAACGCTCTCTAATTTGAGTGGCTCAAAATCATTTACTCTGAAATACTTTTGCTTTGGATAATGACGAATATCATTCAAGCTATTTACTTCAATGACCTCGTAGGCAGCTTTAGACAAATAGTTTTGGCTGAGAACGAGTGGTATCACTAATGCTAAAACCATCGTTATAAAAAAGTAGCCTGAACTACTACGCTTAACCCACTTTAAGGTCAAAAGCTCGTACCTCGGCCACATCCAAATGCTGACGACTGAAACAGATAAAAGGAGAGGAATACCAAAATTCCAGTAGCCTTCCTTTAAAGGTAGAATATCTAGATAAATATCAAGCAACCAGCGTAAAGCCCCAAAAAGCAGAATGGTCAGAATACTAAGACCTAAATATGGCAAGAATACTTGCTTTAGTCTTAGCTTGATCGATTCTTTAGCGCTTAGGCTTTGTGTTCGCTTCTGTTTATCCCTTTTGCTTACTCTTTTTTTGTTTCTGCTTCTATTTTTATCCTTATACCTATACTGGCTTTGCTTGTTATTATCATCCATGCACTATCACCACTAATCTAGCGTACCTTAAACTGTTGAAATGCTTTTTTATCAATCGTTGCTTTTAAAACTAATAGTAAGCAAATAAACATGCCAATGATAAAAAATCTAAAGAATTTTGCTAACTCTTTATCTGCTTTTTCGTTAAGTGTGCTCAACTGAGATACAAGTATTATTGGGTCATTAATATGTTGCTGACCTGACAATCTAATCGCTTCTAAATAACCATACTTAGTATCTGAGTTTTGCAATTTTTCAAAATAATCAGCAGTAGATATCTCTTCATTTGCATATTGTTGTCTAGAAATCCTTTTAAAATTTTCTATTTGTTGAACTTTCTCTTTTTCTTCAAGATCATTATCAATAACCTTAGTAAAAGCCTGTCCCCACCAGATATCTTTATCTCCATAAAAAGGAGTGGCAAAATATAAGTATATTTTTAACTCTTGTCTAGATTTCCCCATCTCCCTAGTATTGAAGTAAGAAACAACCCCTTGTTTCTCAATACTTTTATTATCAAATTGGAAGTATTTTTGTTTTGGATATAATTTAATATCACTTATATTACTTATATCAATAATGTCATATGCTGCTTCATATAAGTAAGCTTGACTGATTGATATAGGCGGAAATAAAGCAAGTATCATCACCAAGTAAAATACATTAGCGCTATTATCATCAAATAATTCAAATCGTAGCAGTCTAATCCTTGATCGCATTATGACAAGCACTAAAATAACACTGACAATTATTGGGATAATTAAGTTCCAGACCGTATCTTTTAGAGGCCATATCCCTAGACAGATGTCCAACATCCATCTTATGATGTTGTAGAATAAAATGGCGCCAATACTAAAACCTAAAAAAGGAAGAAAGATATATCGCATTTTTAACTTAAACACCTCTAAATCTAAGCGCCTCTTATCTGACGATTTATGATGTGCCATTTATACTCTACCTTTCATTAATATGACTTAAACCAAAAAAAGCGCCTCCAACATTAAGTGAGAGACGCTCATTTTACAAGACATTAGTACAAATTTAATCGACAAATATCAGCTTTATTAATATTTACTGCTATTTGGAGATTAGAGAAAAATTACACACGCTCAATAATAGTCGCGATACCTTGGCCAAGACCGATACACATAGTCGCTAGACCGATTTCAGTATCCGACTGCTCCATAGCGTTAAGCAAAGTAACCGTGATACGAGCACCTGAACAGCCCAGTGGATGACCTAATGCAATCGCGCCACCATTAATGTTGACGATGTCTTGCTTATCCGTCAAATTCAATGCTTTTAGTACTGATAGACCTTGCGCTGCGAATGCTTCGTTTAGCTCGATGGTTTGCATATCATCGATGCTCATGCCAGCACGCTTAAGTGCTTTTTGCGTCGCAGGTACTGGACCATAACCCATGATAGCAGCATCACAACCAGCGACTGCCATGCTACGAATACGAGCACGTGGCTTTAGACCTAGCTCTTTAGCTTTTTGCGCGCTCATCACTAACATTGCTGATGCACCATCAGATAGTGCAGATGAGGTAGCAGCAGTTACTGTACCGCCTACTGGATCAAAGGCTGGACGTAGCTTTTGCATTTGCTCCATCGTCGCATCAGGGCGAATCACTTCATCGACAGTACATAGTTGCAAGCGACCCGCTTCGTCATGACCTTCGATACCGATGATTTCATTGTCAAAACGACCTTCGGTGGTCGCAGCCCATGCACGGCGATGCGACTCAAGACCAAAGGCATCTTGCTCTTCACGAGTGATATTGTTCATGCGACCAAGCATTTCAGCGGTCAAGCCCATCATGTTTGAGGCTTTAGCATAATGCTTTGACGCTTCAGGGTTAAGATCAACGCCATGCATCATGCCGACGTGACCCATATGCTCAACACCACCGATGATGAAAACATCACCTTGACCGGTCATGATTTGGGCAGCAGCAGTATGTAGCGCCTGCATAGATGAGCCGCACAGACGGTTAACGGTTTGACCGCCAGCAGTCTTTGGAATACCAGCAAGCAAGCCGATGTTACGACCGATGTTTAAGCCTTGCTCTAGTGTCTGATTGACACAACCCCAGATAATGTCTTCGACGTCACGTGTGTCAAAGTCGTTACGCTCAACCAATGCACGTACCAATTCGGCAGACATGCTATCAGCGCGGACATGGCGGAACATACCGTTTTTGGTTTTACCCATCGCTGAGCGTACGCCATCTACGATGACCACGTCTTTTGGACTTAAGATTGTCATACTATCTTCCTTTTCAATTTTTATTGTCAGTGTAGTCAGCCCATTTCAATGCTATTACTTCGTCAATCTCACTTGAAGTACAATACGTACCTCTGCGCTCGATTTCCTTGTACTAGCATTAAATGAAGCCAACTATAATCGTACGTGTGCTATTAAAGATTTGTTATTAAAAAATAGTGCCATTAAATATAAATAGATTAATAGCTCTCACCCTCAAACAGCACACGTACGGCACTTCATCCTAGTAATGACTGCCTATTACGCGGTGGCGTAAAAGGTCTCGCCTGCTGCTGCCATGTCGCGAATCTTCTGCGGGGCTTCATAAGCTTTACCAAGGTATGCGTATTTTTCACACAGTGCCAAGTAGTTATCTAAACCCATTTGGTCAATATAACGGCAAGGTCCACCGCGGAATGGCGGGAAACCAACGCCCATAATCATCGCCATATCAGCTTCTGATGGCGTGCTGACGATGTTGTCTTCTAGGCAACGTACAGTCTCATTACAGAACGCTAGCATAGTGCGGTCAATAATCGCTTGATCTTCAAACGTTTGCTTGTCGCTATCTGTGGTGGTTTTTAATAGCTCATAGGTGGCTTCATCAGCAACTTTCTTTGGCTTGCCGCGTTTGTCCATTTCATACTTGTAGAAACCAACGCCGTTTTTCTGACCTAGGCGTTTGTTTTCATATAAAAGCTCAATCGCGCCTTTATAATCAGGCTTCATGCGGTCAGGGAAACCTTCTGCCATGACTTCTGCGCCATGAACACCAGTATCTAAACCAACAACGTCGATTAGATAAGCTGGACCCATCGGCCAGCCGAATTTTTCCATGACTTTATCGACATGAGCAAAATCAGCACCTTGCTTGAGGAGCAAATCAAATGCACCAAAGTATGGGAACAACACACGGTTCACTAAGAAACCTGGGCAGTCATTAACCACAACTGGCACTTTGCCCATTTTAGACGCTAGCGCAACAGTGGTCGCAATCGCTTCTTCAGAGGATTTCTCACCGCGGATAACTTCAACCAATGGCATACGGTGTACTGGGTTAAAGAAATGCATACCAACGAAGTTTTCTGGACGCTCAAGTGCTTCAGCCAAGAAAGTAATAGAAATCGTTGACGTATTTGAGGCTAAGATACAATCATCTTTTACTAAGCCTTCTACTTCTTTTAGCACCGCACGCTTAACGTTTGGATTTTCTACGACCGCTTCGATGACGATATCCGTTTCAGCAAAATCGCCATAATTCAAAGTAGGACGGATACGGCTTAAGGTTTCACCCATTTTTGCTGGGGTCATTTTGCCGCGATCGACCATTTTACCAAGTAACTTGCTGGCTTCGCCCATACCAAGGTCTAATTGCTCAGACTTGATGTCTTTCATGATGATTGGCAAGCCTTTGCTGGCTGCCTGATAAGCGATACCACCGCCCATGATACCAGCGCCAAGTACGGCCGCTTCATTGATTTCATGTGCTTTTTTGCTATGCTGCTTGGCTAACTTCTTAACCAACTGATCGCTTAAGAACAAACCAACCAAGCTTTCTGCTTGTGGGGTTTTCGCCGCTTTTGCAAAACCTGCGGCTTCTACTTCAATCGCTTTATCACGTGGTAAGTTAACGTGTTTTTCCATCGCAGCGATAGCAAGTGCTGGCGCAGGATATTGCTTCGGATTGGCTTTAGCAAAGATCATACCTTTTGCACTGTTAAACGCCATCGCTTGCTCAAGCTGATTTAATTTAACTGGATTCAGCTTCTCTTCACGCTTCGCTTTCCAATCAAGCTCACCTGAGATACATTTTTTGACCAAATCAATGGCCGCAT
>NZ_JADQAH010000072.1:0-2307 GCF_022129225.1 Psychrobacter sp. Ps7
CTTGCTTGCTAACGTCATTAGCATTGAAGGGTAAGCGAATCCATTCTTTAGCTGAGTAGCGACGACTCTGGTCACGATGGAACGGTCGAGTAGTATCAGAAGCTTGCGAATAACCTAATAAGGCTTCTGCTACAGGGCCGCTTTTATCAAAGGTGACGGTTTGCATATATGTCGGACCAAAATTAATGAGGTAGTTTGCGCCATCATTAGCGCTTGTGCCTCTCGTTTCTGCAACATTGAATACACCTTCACGACCAAAACCACCATGCATAGCAATACGCTCATCGTTTTTACTAGCATCAACGATATACTGCAAATCAGATAAAGACGCATCAAGAGCGATGTTTTTATCTTGGAAGAACTTAATGGAATCTCCTAAAGCAGTACGTGTATCCGCACTAATAATTAAACCACGAGGCGTATTGACTGGGTCTTTTGCATCAAATTTAACACTGAATATCGTATCCGTCGTTTCATTAAAGTCCACATTACGCCAAAACTCTCTAAAGACATGAGCGCCTTTACTATCTAAATTATTACGACGATCCCAATTACTCAAGATATTACAAGCATTAGTTGCATCAATAGTAGAGCCACCCGTCAAAGGCATGCTAGCATTCGCTCGACAATCTGCTAATACGTCGTCGAGTACCAACTCAGCGACATAACTGCGGTTACCATAGACGACCTCTTGCATATTGTCTAAATTGAAGTTAGTACCGCCCAAGTTATCTTTATTACTGAATCGATCTTGTATTTGAACCAGTCCCATACGTGAGCGCATAAGTAAGGGAACACCATCTACTGGACTAGCACCTAAGAAGGGGGCTAAACGACGACGTAGGAGTGGTGAAAATCCAGTCAGTGGTTGCTCTAAATTGCTTAACCAATAGCTATCATTTGAGTTAGCAACATAATCATCGCGGATCAAGAAAGGTAAGTTTGAGCGCCCAAAAATACCTGCTTGCGGTGAGTCTGTATCAACTCCCCATTCACAGGCAGCGGTACTACCATTCAGTGCTGGCAAATCAGAGGCAATTAAAGCACCAAGGAAGGGGCCAGATGCAGCACTACTACAAGCTTCAAGCTTAGCTTTGGTCACATTTGGTACGGTTGAGATGTCAGCATAGAGTGCCTTACCATTACGGTCGGTAGCAATAGTATTAACAAACCCAAGACCAAGGACGCTTTGCATTCTATCGACTAAGTCCTCAACGCTCGTAGCCTTATTCATACTACGCCACTGATTGAGTGCTCTTGGGTTTTCAGAGGCGGCGTCACGAATAGTATAAGCTAGATTATTAGCGCCCCATGCTGGTAATTGACCATTGAGCAAATTGACCGCTAACATAGGTCCATATTGTGAGACATAAATATTGTGAACCTGCGTCTGATTATTTGGTAGCTGAATAGTGACAGGAACGGTTTCGATATCGCGCTGCTCAGTCACACCAGCGCTATTAGTATAATTGTATTTGAGAGGATCTCCATCAACTAGGCTAAGCTGATAAAGCGTAAAACGTTTGGCAGTGGATACGGTATGGCTCCAAGCCACGTCTTTATTAAAACCGATGTTAGGGAAAGGCTGACCTTGTTGAGCCGCACCCATCACATCCAGCTCACCTGGCATCGTTAAGTGAAATTGATAGAAGCGTTGGACGCCATCCCATGGCTCATGCGGATTGCCATACATGACCCCGCTATTAGTACCAGTCACCTCCTTGCCAAAGGCATAGGCATTACTACCGCCACTCATCGCATTAATCGTATCCATATTGAATGCAGGTGCTGACTCTACGACAGGGTTTGCGACTGGAACACTACGCATTCTTGAGCTACCCTGAATGCCAGCAATAGAAGGCGGTGCCGCTGCTACAATGGGACCGACGAAATTAGATAAGCCACCACGTAGATTGGCTTTACCGTAGACCGTCAATAAATCATCGAGAGTAATCTCGCGTACCCATTCAGCATTGGCACAAGCAGGATCGATATTAGCCACGCCTTTGTCACGTAAATAACGGCTATAGCCTGCTGCATAACCTGTCACAGCATCAATGACTTCAGGGTCTTGAGCTGCTAAAAATTCAGCTTTTCGCTTGTCAGTGTTGTACCACGTATAAAAAGCATCGCTAGCCAAATTACCGTCAGCGCCTAGATACAGCATACTCTGACCGCTAGCGACTACAACTTCACGCGCTAGTGAGCAGAAATTATCTTCTGCGAATGCATAACCGACGCCATAACCCAGACCTTTGTAATCCTTTGCGGTGATGTGCGGTATACCGAACTCAGTGCGCTGAATAT
>NZ_JADQAH010000024.1:0-44906 GCF_022129225.1 Psychrobacter sp. Ps7
GACAGCTCCATCGGCTCACCTTGATACTTCGCCTGTATCATCTCCACCGCTTCATCTTGCTCTGCATTATTAGCACGCACTTCTACCATGCCGTCGCTAGCAAAATTAAACACCACACCGCGAGATTTTTCATTACTTAAAATCGCGACACGGCGCAGTACGTCCGTCATTTTTTCTTGATTGAATAAAGCCAATTTATCCGTATTACTTGGCATCACTCGGCGATAATCAGGGAATTTTCCATCAATCAGACGCGCAGTGAAAGTAACCATCAGGTTTTGATTGACCTGTCCTGCACTATCAACGTCACCAAAGGGTAAGCTCACTTGCAAAAACTCACGACCGAAGCTCAACGTGACCTGATTGTCTTGCTCACCAAGCATTTTTCCTAGCTCAGAGGCCAAGCGCTCAAGCTCAATGACAGCTTTACGGGGCAAAATAGCCTGCATACTTAAATCAGCACTGACATCGATAACGCTGCGCGCCAAAGCCAATCGGTGCCCATCGGTTGCAACCGTCGTCAGTTGCTGTTGCGACACGTCAAACAACATACCAGTGAGATAATAGCGAACATCTTGAATCGCCATTGCAAACTGCGTTTTATGAATCAAATCGATAAGACGATTGCGACTGATGGGCAATGGAGTGATATTTTCGGGATTACCTAAACTCGGATAATCTTCGCTAGGTAATGTGCCTAAGGTGAAGCGACTCTTGCCGCTAGTTAATAAGCAGCGTTCATTTTCTTGAGTGGCCAAATTAATTTGAGCTTGTGCAGGCAATGATTTACAAATATCTTTCAGCTTTGTCGCAGGTAAAGTCGTGGTACCAGCTTCAACACAAGCACCAGCAGGCAATTTCAACGTCGATGTCAGCTCTACTTCTAAATCAGAAGCCGTCAAAATAAGCGTTGATTCGGATAGCTGTAGCTTGATATTGCCCAAAATAACCATATTGTGCCGTTTACCAGCAGCTTTGGCGATCAAATTAATGGCTTTTAGTAACGACTCTCGATTAATCGATAATTGCATGCTTGGTTACTCTTATTTAAATGATTTTTATTATAAAACTTAACAATAATGGCTTAATCATACCCTGTCTATTGACTATAATCCATTTGCTGTCTGTCTACTCGTATTTTTAATATTATAAACCATATCAATCCACTAAAACATAGTGATACCGCGGCCTGCTAACCCGCTTGCAGCATTAATGCCAGTGTTTTGTAATCCTTATCAAACGCAGGATCTGCTGCTCGTAGCTCATTAACTTTGTCGCAAGCATGCATCACCGTTGTATGATCGCGACCACCGAATGATTGACCAATCTCAGGAAAGCTATCACCAGTCAACTCACGCGATAATGCCATCGCTATTTGACGCGGTCTAGCAATACTACGCGTGCGTTTACGACCCATCATCTCTTTGATAGTCACATCATAGTACTCAGCAACCACTTTGCGAATATTATCCATATTCACAGCTTGCACACGCATCGCGACGATGTCTTTTAGCGCATATTGCACCATTTCAAGAGTAATCTGTGCACCCGTCAAGTTAGCATTAGCAAAGACTTGATTTAGAGCACCTTCTAAACGCCTAACATTTGAAACCACGTTTTGAGCGATGAATAATGCGCATTCTTTAGGCAGTGTCATACCATATGAAGCTGCTTTTTTTTGCAAAATTTGCACACGAGTATCAATCTCAGGCGGATCAACTGCTACAGTGAGACCCCAAGAAAATCTCGATCTAAAACGTTCATCAAATTCGGTCATTTGCGAAGGATGACGATCTGAAGCCAAAATCAGTTGTTTATCACCACTGGTAAAATCTGCAAATAATGTCAAAAACTCATTACTACTTTTGGTTTTTCCTGCTAATACATGAATATCGTCTACAATCAATAAATCCACTTTTTTAATTTTCTTTTTGAAATCTTCTATTTTATTATTTCTTAATGAATAAACCAATTGATTAATAAATTTTTCAGAAGTGAAATAATAAAAACTTTGATTATTTTTTAAATAGCGATGTGCTACAGAATGCATTAAATGTGTTTTTCCCAAACCAGAAGGTCCGTATATAAACAAAGGATTGTGTCGATTTTTTGATTGGCGCTTACCAAGCTCATAACAGGCTTTATAAGCCAGATTGTTAGATTTGCCAGTGACAAAAGTTTCAAAAGTAAAGTCAGGGTTTAGATAACTTAACGACTTGGCATCAGCAGAATCAACCAATTCTGCGTGACGCATATTGGCATCAATATCTGCTTTTGCATTGTTATGATGAATGGTTTCAAACTTATGGTCTGCAGGGGTAGGGGAGGGTTTATCTTCATCAAACAAAGACCCTGATTGCAATTGACGATTGTCTTCGTTATCGCGGCCAGCGTTATCAACACGCACAACCACCTCTTCGATACTCCCTTGACTGTGCTTAGCAACCAGCTGCTGTATCTCTTGCAAGTGGTTTTTTTTGATGTAAGTCACAAAATAATCATTAGGAGCAAGTATAGTCAGCGTTTGCGCTTCTTGATGAGCTGACAATGGTCTCAACCACATAGTAAATACGTTGTCTTTGACGTTATATCGTAGGTCATTTAGACATTTATCCCAAATATTTGCTGTGTCTATCATGAAAAATACTAACCCTATAATTTGAAATAATATTTGTGTTTTAGCAGTGTGATCTGTTGCGTAGCCCTTCATATTTTCCGCAATTATTTCCGTTGGAAACCATATTGGAAGTTACGTTGATAAACTATACGAAGCCACATATTAAGTAGGGGCTAATCTAACACAAATACCCTGTGGATAAAACCTTGTTTTTTGGGGATAAGGCTGTGGATACTTTTGTGTATAACTTTGAAAGGTGAGTTATCCATATTTAACCCACAGGTTATCCACAGGTTTACCCATAGTACAATACATTGATAATAAAAAGGAAAACTTACTTAGCCACAGATAATCTAGCTCCCAATAACAACAATACTTATATATATTAATAGTTAATTATTATAGAGTTCGACACAAACTGTGGATAACTTTTAGGAATCCATCACTGAATTAATTAACTGAGTCGTTATTTTTTTAGTTATGAATATGAACTTTACACACGATGAATCATTTAAAATGATATTTCCTCTGTCAAAATATCTGTCTGCATCGACATAGATTAAATTAGTTCATTGACCAAGATTCTATGCGGTGGTATAATCCTCCGTTATTACGAATTTAGTCCATTATTTTGATAGGTGAGTTATGAAACGTACATTCCAACCAAGCGTGATCAAGCGTAAACGTACTCACGGTTTCCGTGCTCGTATGGCAACTAAAAAAGGCCGTCAGGTCTTAGCTCGTCGCCGCGCTAAAGGACGTCATCGTCTTACTGTATAATCAGTAGATTGCGATAAGCATGGCTTATAGTGCTTGTTGTGTTTCTATTATTTATAGATTGCGATAGTCAATCACCACAACTGACACTTAGCCATATATTAAAAGCGCCCACATCGGCGCTTTTTTTGTCTCTGTACTTTGTTGTTATTTCTGCGCTATTATTTCCGCTACCGTTATTCGCTCTTATACTAGGTTGTGCTATGTCCAATACTGTTTCAGCGGCAGCTAATGCCCGCTTCACCAAAGAGCAGCGTTTGCTCACGCCTGCAGCCTTCCGTGAGGTTTTTGATGCACCTGAGCGTAAGCTTCATCAGAGCCATCTAATGGCATTTGTGCGTACCAATGATCATGGTCAGCCGCGAGTCGGGATGGCCATTACCAAGCGTAAAGTTCCTACGGCTGTCGCGCGAAATTTAATCAAGCGTCAAATACGTGAACATTTTCGTGTAAAGGCTCATTCTTTAGAAAACAAAGATATTGTTTTTATTGTCAAAAAATCTATAAAAGATATAGATAATAAAGAATTGAAGAATCAAATAATTAACATTATTAAAAAAGTAGAAAAAAAATAAAATGAATTTTTTATTTATTAATTTAAATAATCTTTTTTATAAAATTATTTATTATTTTATTGTTTTTTATCAAAAGTTAATAAGTCCACTATTACCTGCTCGTTGCCGCTATTACCCTACGTGCTCGAATTATGGTAAACAAGCTTTGGCATGGCATGGAGTCCGAGCAGGCAGTTGGTTATTATTAAAACGTATCAGCAGTTGTCATCCTTTGGGTGGACACGGCATTGATTTTGTGCCGCTACCGTTATCCTCTTATCATTATCAATATGTACCTTTTAACGCACTAGCTACTAGTGTCAAAGTTCAAGGTTTATATGTTTTTAGAGATAATAAAGGCTATGTGTCTCGCTTAAACCATATGATGAAACTAACATAGCGTTCGTCATCGACTGAGAAGTTGTGGATATCTATTTAGTTACCCACAAGTTATCCACACTCTTGGTATCATTTAAGGCAGATTTTTAGTAAAATGATGCACATTTTATGTAAATGACTGGCAATACTGTTGTCACATATGATGATAATTGTACGGTCATGACACATGCCCTAATTTTTCATTCCCTAATTTTTTAATCTAGGAAAGGTTTATGCAAAAGATATTTCGGGTGATGATCATCATTGCGATGTTAATCACCGCTTATCTGCTGATTTTGGCATGGCGAGATGATTATGCCGATGCGCCAGCTGTAGATGCGGTGTCAGAAACCACTACTTCAGTAGGTGCTGACATCCCTTCGACAACTGGTGCCGCAGGTGATATTCCGGTACAGACGTTGCCTGTTGATAATAATACAGTCGCTAATGATGCTGTGACGGCAACGCCTGCTAAAGACACGGGATTAATCACGGTCACTACCGATCGCTATGATATAAAGATCAACCCAGAAGGCGGCGATATTGTTTATGCTGCTCTTAAGCAGTATGACGCAACACTCGATAGCGATAAGCCTTTCGTATTGCTAGAGAATAATAGTAATCGCGTGTATGTGGCTCAGTCTGGTCTTATTGGTCCTAATGGTATTGATACTGCAGAAGGTCGTGCCAAATACAGCCATACTGCTAATAATTACGTCATGGAAGCAGGGCAACAGACGCTGTCAGTACCGCTGACTTATAAAAAAGATGGCGTGACCGTTACTAAGACATTTACCTTTACTGAAAATAAATATCCGATTGATATTAGCTATCAAATACAAAATGCTTCTACACAACCGTGGCAAGGTCAGCTATTTGCCCAGTTGAAACGTGATGACAGTAAAGATCCAGGTATGTCTGATAAAGGTGCGCTTAGTATGGCGACTTATTTAGGCGGCGCTTGGGGTACCCCTGATGATCCATATAATAAGCTCAAATTTAAAGACTTTAATGATGGTGAGCTAGCTGTTAGTAGTGATAAAGGTTGGGTTGGTGTTGTACAGCATTATTTTGTATCAGCATGGATACCTGAAAACTTTACCGCTACTTTCTTTAGCCGTGAAACAGGCGATGATTACTTCATCGGTTTCAACAGTCAACCTGTCAATGTCGCGCCAAATAAACAAGTGACATTAGATGCCACCTTATACGCTGGTCCTAAAGTACAATCTGAGCTAAAAGATGTGGCAGTAGGCCTTAATAAAACAGTCGATTATGGGTTGTTATGGCCAATATCGAAAATTTTATTTGCCATCTTGGACGGTATTCATAAAGTCATCGGTAACTGGGGTTGGTCAATCATTGTATTGACGATTTTAGTTAAAATTGCTCTGATGTGGTTCTCGAATAAGAGCTACTATTCGATGGCGAAGATGCGTGCGATTGCGCCAAGATTGGCCGCACTTAAAGAAGAGCATGGCGACGATCGAATGAAGATGTCGCAAGAAATGATGGCTATTTATAAAGAAGAAAAAGTCAATCCAATGGCAGGTTGTTTGCCTATTTTGATGCAAATGCCTATCTTCTTAGCGCTATATTGGGTGTTGGTTGAGAGTGTTGAGCTGCGTCATGCACCTTGGATTTTATGGATTCAAGATTTATCGGCGATGGATCCTTGGTTTATTTTACCATTGCTGATGGGTGCCTCGATGTTTGTACAGCAGCAGCTAAACCCGCAGCCAGCTGATCCGATGCAAGCGAAAGTGATGAAGTTCTTACCAATCATTTTTACTGCTTTCATGCTGTTTTTCCCAGCGGGTCTCGTACTATACTGGACAGTCAACAACTTGTTCAGTATGACTCAGCAATATATTGTCAATAAAAAAGTCGAAGAAGAGCAAAAGCGTCGTACTGTTAAAGTATTGGACTAAAAAGTATTGGACTAAGTAGCTCATCAATTGATAAAAGACCATCGCTACGGCGGTGGTTTTTTTATGCGTGACATTTCTATTATCGCTCACTGATTTGAAATAAAATAAGCGCAAAGCATGGCTATTTAAAGTTTGCTTTGTCAGTCTGTGTCCAGCCGTCTATAATGGAGTTTTTAGCTATTGAGAGTAATTGTGGATTCCCTAGAGATGGCGTCAAACGTACCTAAAGCACCTGAACCACCTAAAGCATCTGGTTTGGCCACGATTGCGGCTATTGCCACACCGCTTGGAAGAGGTGGCGTTGGTGTTGTACGTCTGTCGGGTGCGCGTGCTTATGATATTGCCTGTACACTAACGGGTAAGTCTGCTTTTACGCCACGTATGGCCAGTTTTTGTCGTTTTTATCAGGCTGATGGTACAGTCATTGATGAAGGGTTAGTGCTGTACTTTAAAGGCCCGCATTCGTTCACAGGAGAAGATGTGATTGAGCTGCAAGGGCATGGCGGCATGATTCTACAAAACCAACTGTTAGCAAGGGTATTTGAGCTGGGCGCAAAACAAGCGGGTGCTGGGGAATTCTCTTATCGTGCTTTTGATAATGATAAATTGGATTTGGTACAAGCAGAGGCTATTGCTGATGCTATTGATGCGACCAGTGCCGCTGCTGCTAGCAGTGCCATTCGCTCGCTAAGTGGTGAGTTTTCAAAGAAGATTAATCAACTATTAGAGCAGCTTATTCATCTTCGTTTGCATGTTGAAGCGGCGATTGATTTCCCTGACGAAGAAGACGTGGATTTTTTATCAGACGGTGTTATACAAAATAAACTTGAGCAAACGCAAGACAAGATACAGCAAGTATTGGCGACCGCCAAGCAGGGTAAGCTCTTACGTGATGGTATTCATGTGGTCCTAGCAGGTAGACCAAATGCGGGTAAATCAAGCTTGCTGAATCGTCTGGCAGGGCAAGAACGTGCTATCGTTACTGACGTTGCTGGAACAACGCGCGATACGCTACAAGAAACCGTCGTGCTCAATGGTTTGACGCTGCATTTGACCGATACGGCAGGTCTGCGCGAGACTGAAGACACGGTAGAACGTATTGGGATTGAACGAGCACGTACCGCCATTACACAGGCTGATATGCTAATGATGGTCTACGATGTGACTCGTGATCTTGAAGAAGAAAGTACGCCGCTACAGCTTGCAGAACAATTATTTGGTGAGTTACCAGAGGCCAAACGCTTATTGATTATTGCTAATAAGAGTGATTTGTTAAGTGACTTACTAGATGATAGTAGCAGTCAAATACCCTCTGTCTCGCAAATCGCAATAAAAGAACGTGGTTATGAACAAGTTAATGTTTCATGTGAAACAGGTGCTGGTATCGATAATCTGGTCGAAGCCTTGTGTGCTAAGGTCGGTTTTCATCCACCAGAAAATAGCCTAATTGCTCGCACACGTCATATAGATGCACTTAGACGCACAGCCGACTCTTTAGCAGAGGCGCATGAGCAGTTAACGGTCTTTCAAGCAGGAGAGTTAGTCGCTGAAAGCTTACGCCAAGCTCAGAACAGTTTGGGTGAGATTACGGGAGCGTTTAGTGCGGATGACTTGTTGGGCAAAATCTTTGGTAGTTTCTGTATTGGAAAATAATCAGCCGGTTTTTTTGAATTACCTGATGCAGCTCGTTAATTCTCAGAAATTTCGGTCTTATCATTTGGTCCTATAAATAATGACTGTGACTCTTGCGCTTAATATTGAAATAAGGAAACGCTATGCATTGCCCGTATTGTAACGCGTCAGAGACTAAAGTTATTGATTCGCGTCTAGCGGCAGAAGGTGCGCAAGTCCGTCGTCGCCGCTCATGCAATAGCTGCCAAGAGCGTTTCACTACTTTTGAGATGGTAGAAGTAGTCATGCCTAGAATCATCAAGTCAAGCGGTAAAATTGAGCCTTATGATAACGAAAAACTGCGTCGTTCTATCTTATTACCTCTACAAAAGCGCCCTATCACGATTGATGAACAAGAGGCGATGATCAGCCGTATTGAGAAGCGTGTTAGACAGATGGGTGAGCGCGAAATCAGTAGCAAGGTGTTGGGTGAGATCATCATGAGTGAGCTTAAAACGTTAGATGATGTTGCTTATGTGCGCTTTGCTAGTGTTTACCGCGACTTTCAAGATATTGATGCTTTCCATCAAGAGATTGCCAATATTCGCCCAAATGAAAAAGCTGACGATAACGTTAAATAGTTTTTACCCTCTACTTTTTTATTAAGTGTATCTCTTTATGACGCTCTCAAACCATACTCAGAATGCGCAAGACCGCTACTTTATGATGCTTGCGATCGAACAAGCCAAACAGGGTTTATATACCACCAGACCTAATCCAGCGGTAGGCTGTGTCATCGTGCAAGCAGAAGCGATCGTCGGTCAAGGGTTTCATCCGAAAGCTGGTCAGCCTCATGCAGAAGTGTTTGCACTAAAAGAAGCGGGTGCGAGGGCTTTAGGTGCAACCGCCTATGTGACTTTAGAGCCTTGCAGTCATACGGGGCGTACGCCACCTTGTGCTTTGGGTCTTATTAATGCTGGTGTGCAACGTGTCGTGATCGCAGGGCTTGATCCCAATCCGCAAGTGGCAGGACGCGGTGTAAAACTGTTAGAGCAGGCTGGGATTCAAGTGACAGTCGGTATATTAACTGAGCAAGCAGAAGCTTTAAATCGTGGATTTTTAAAGGCAATGCGCACCCAGATGCCTTATGTACGGCTGAAAATTGCCACCAGCCTTGACGGTCGTACCGCAATGGCATCTGGGGAGTCGAAATGGATTACCTCAGCGGCTGCCCGCGAAGATGTGCAGAAGCTACGTGCTCAAAGTGGCGCGATTATTACTGGTAGTGAGACGGTTATCGCGGATAATCCACAGCTTAATGTACGTTCTAACCAATTAGCTGTGCCACCTGAACAAGTTCCTACTCCTAAAGTTGTCGTACTCGATAGACGTCAGCGCTTAGAACACAGCTTAGAGTCTGACTATCAATTATGCCGTCGACCGGATACGATTTATTGGCGCGAAGATAACTTGATTGAATTACTAAAAAAATTAGTCAGTGATCATCAGTGTTATGACGTGTTGGTAGAGGCAGGGGCTAGTGTTGCTGGTAGTTTCTTAAGCCAACAATTGGTAGATGAGTTGATTGTTTATCAGGCGCCTTGTTTGTTGGGCGCGCAAGCCAGACCGATGGTCGATTTTAACCCATTGTCTCTAGCTCAGCAGTTGCGTTTTGATATTTACAGTCATGAAATATTAACTCCTGACCTTAAACTGACTTTATTACCGCTATAACTGGTTATTTATAAACAGCTTATCCACAGTTTGTGCTAAATAATTGCTCAATTTGGATAAACAGCCAGTGTTGTGCAAGGTTCCACATGAAACTGTGTATAACTTTGTTTCATGTGGAACAGAAAAATAGGTCTTTTATAAAAAATTTCATATTAATCTAATGTAATCAGCAACTTAGGTCTTATTACTAATCTTTCTTGAGTTTAGTCAACATCTTGTTTTCTGTGGATAACTTGACGGAAATGCGTGTTTTAATACGTTATGAGTTGATTTATGAGGACTTATCCACAATCTATCCCATCATAGACTTAATTAAGCTCAAGTTGCACTAAAAAAACTGGCTTAGACAAATGCTGCCACAATATTAATAGATCAAGATATATTGTCTATAAAGACAACATCATAATGAAATGAGGTCGATATGTTTACTGGAATTATAGAGAGTGTTGGAAAGGTTAAGTCCATGCAGCCTACGGGCGGTGATATACGTTTGACGATAGAATCTGATGGTTTGGACTTTAGTGATGTGAAGCTAGGAGATTCTATTGCCTCCAATGGTATCTGCTTAACCGTCGTAGACCTAGGGAGTAATCATTACTCGGTCGATGTCTCACGTGAAACTATCGCTCGTACCGCATTAGAAACTTTAAAAGCTGGTCACACGGTGAATTTAGAGAAAGCGATGCTACCAACCACGCGTTTTGGGGGTCATATCGTCGCGGGTCACGTCGATGGCGTCGGCGTGGTCAGTAAGCTGCAACAAGATGCGCGCTCTATCTATATCGAAATCGAGATACCACAAGAGCTGGCGCACTATACAGCGACTAAAGGCTCCATCACGGTTGATGGTATTAGTCTGACGACCAACCTTGTAAGAGACAATATTGTCTCTTTAAATATCATTCCACATACCGCACAAGTGACCAATATCGCTAAGCATTGGCTGGTTGGAAATAAAGTCAATATCGAAGTGGATATCGTCGCGCGCTATTTAGAACGTTTGTTAAATAAGTCGCAAACCAGTGGTATGAATACGCCAAGTCCGCAAAGCCAAATTACAGAAGCATTTTTAGCAGATAATGGTTTTATGAAATAATTGGTTCATGAATTAGCTGATTTATGAAGTAATGGTTTAAACCTAAAAAATAGGTTTTACAGATTGTCATGATTTTATGAAGCTCTGTAAAACCGACTCTAATTCTTTTTTATTGATCGGTTTGGCTAAAAATTCATCCATTCCTACTTCTATACAAGCGTCGCGATCTTCTTTGGTGTTGTTTGCAGTCAGCGCCACAATCGCAATTTTATCGCCTTGCGCACGAATCGCTTGGGTAGCCTGTAGCCCATCCATGACAGGCATGCGACAGTCCATCAAAATGAGTGAGATATCTTGACGCTGTTGTTGTAGCATATCTAACGCTTGCTGACCATCTTCTGCGACCACACTACGATAACCAAGTTTACTCAATATCTTGCACGTTATTTTCTGATTGGTTGGACTGTCTTCTACTACCAAGATAAGTGGCAATACATTCTCGTTGGCAGCTTTATCTGCTTCGTTTGCTAGCTGCTTATTCTCTTCTTTTATCTCTATGGTTTGAACCAGCTTCTGTCTCGCTGGTAAGGTTAAGCGCAGTAATTCAGAGAGCAATAAAGTCGCATCTAATGGTTTGCTCAAGAATCCTTCATATTTATCTAATAATATAGAGGGAATACGGCGCTCAGGTTTCATACTAAGTAGTATCTTTGGTAGCGACGGATTATCGAGTAGGGTATTTAATGCTTGTTGTCTATCATCATTCCCTATCGCCTGATTAGCGGAAGCAATAGACAGGGTTTCATAATATTCGTAATCTAATAGCAAGATAGGGGCGAGTCTTTGCTCGTCTTGCGCCAGTTTTGCGTTTAATTGTTGTAGATCTAATTTATCTATAGAAGTATAGATAGTAGCTGGCATCGATAAATATGCGCAAAAATCGCGCAGATGTTTGGCACGTAGTGGTTGTTTAATCACGGCTATTAGATGGATATGAGTCAAATGCTGACTATGATGATAAATAGGCTGATAATTTGGACGTCTGCAAGGCAGATAAAGATTCAGACTGCTGCCTTCAGTCATCGTGCTTTTTATTTCAATAAAACCACCCAATAATCGCGCAAAACTATTGACGTTATTTAGTCCTAGGCCTTGCCCAGTCGTGTTCTTTTGCATGTAATTAACGTTTCGATGGGTGTTTTGATTGCTGCTTTTATTAAGCTGAACCAACAGTTGATGTTGCTTCGCTATATCGATGCCCATACCGCTGTCTTTTATGCTAAAACGAATCCAGTCGTGTGAGGCATGATTGGGATTGTCTTTATTGATTTGATTGTTTTTAATCAGTGTAGGGTCTTTATTAATATTTACTAAGCTTCGGTTTTTTGTTGCTAATAGCTCTGCATTACTGACTGTTTCGATGGTCAGTGATACATAGCCAGAAGTGGTAAATTTCACCGCGTTATCTAATAAGTCGTACAAGATTTGCTGTAGGCGCTGATGGTCTGTATCAATACAACGCGGACTGTCGGGTGTAAAAAAATACAGCAGCTCAAGTCCTTGCTGCCTTATCCTTTCTATAAATGACTGACTGACCTGTTGCCCCAGTCTATAAATATCGACAGGCTCAATGCTTAGGCGGGTTTTTCTTACCGCTATCTCCTCAATGTCTAGCACATCATTAAGCGTCGTTAGCATACTCTGACTGCTTTTAATTAAGGATATTAAAATGTCATTCTGCGCAGCAGTCAAGGTCTCAGGATCAATCGGTTCTAGCGTGTCAATCATTGCTTCTAATGGCAGGCGCAAATCATGACCCATCGTCGATTTAATCGTATTAAATTCATTAATTTGGCGTTGTAGTCGTTGATTTTGTTGCTGTAATTGCCCTATTTGACTGGCAAATTCATTAACATTATTCAGCAGTACGGTAAAGCCGTGAACCTGACCATGTTCACCAAACCATGGCGTAACGTGCAATTGGTAAGTCTGTTCATTTTCTAACCCATAGACTGTTAAGGTACGAGTGACGCGTAGGTTGGATAACGTTTGCAGCAATCGTTGCGTGGATTCATCTTTACCCGCGATAAAGTCCGTCAGTTCATAGTTGCTATCGCTTTGCGGTAAAGACATGAATATTTGTTCAAAGCGTTTATTGAAAAAGCTGATTTGACCATGACGCATGATCATCAGCATCGGTAAAGGGGATTGATCAACCAAACGTTCAAGACGATGTGTTAGGGTTTTAATGCGGCGATAGTCATTATGCAGCTGGTAGCTGACACGGCTCAGCGCATGGCCTAAACGCAAAAACTCAGGCGTAGATTTTTTTTGCAAAAAAGGCGGCGGACTATAGGCTTCTTTTGCGTGGCTACTTAGATTGTCCGTATAAATCAGCAGCTGTTCCCAATTGGTGCGACGATTGAGCATATACAGCAAAGCGATAATAAACAGCATGATCGCTGCCATCAATGGCAACCAGTAGCGATATGATATCCAGTCAATGATAAGCGGTTTATGGCGCAATATAATATAAAGCTGATGACCACTTTTGAGTTTAATGGTGCCGGTTAAGTTGTGATTATTGAGCGTGTAAGCACTATGACTGCCGTTATTAGAAGGGGATGAGCTAATGATAGGAAACGTAACGTTAGCAAAAGCACGCTCATTGGGCTGAGTATGGCGATGGATATAAGTCTGCCCAGAGGGCATCATAAAAACCAGCTGATAGCTTATGTCTTCAAATACGGGTTTTTCTAAAATCCTTTTCATGTCAGGATTTAGAAGATCATCACGTTCAGTAACTTCATACTGCAATGTATGGAAAGTATCGATACTATGTTGTTCACTGTGTTTTTTTATCTCGTGAAACAGCGCAAAATAATAGATAGACAACATGACCAGCAAGGTCAGTGCATAAAATATGAGTAAGCGTTGTAAGGACTGAAACTGTTGCATGAAAGCGTGGTCCTATATCGACACAAGAAACATAGTGAGTAAGTCATCAGTTTGGCACAGTAGCTGGTTTATTCAAGCCGTTTTGTCTTTTACGGTTGTACAGCTATTATCTAGAAAAAAATGGTGAATGGCAGTGGAATATCGCTCAATCACGCATTGTTTTGTAAATAAACTCATCAATAAGAGCGCCCTGCTTGCTTTCTATTATAAAGACAAACCGTATCATTGGTAACGCTCGATTACCGTTATTACAACCATGGCACAACATCGCAAACTCACCTATAATGAGTCAATCAACCCTATATAATGCCTGTTTATGACTACAATTGCTTCTGCCTCCGATTTATCCATGCCATCTACGACGAAAGATTGCTCATCTAGTAAGCGCTTAAGAGTTGCGTTTGCTGGCACTCCTGAGTTTGCCGCCGTTAGTCTTGAGGCGCTTATCCGCCAGCAAGAAGCGTTGAATATAGACATTGTCGCTGTGTATACGCAACCTGATCGCAAGGCAGGACGGGGTCAAAAATTATCGGCCTCTGCAGTAAAGCAAGTCGCATTGGCTCATGATATTGCCGTCGAGCAGCCTCTCACCTTTAAAAAATCTAGTAGTGAAGGGTTGATCGCACGTGAGACTCTGCGTAGTTATCAGCCAGATGTGATGATTGTCGCGGCTTATGGCTTGATATTGCCGATTGGTGTATTGACCACACCGACTTATGGTTGCCTCAATATTCATGCGTCCTTATTACCACGCTGGCGTGGTGCAGCGCCTATTCACCGCGCGTTATTGGCGGGTGATAGAGAGACTGGTATTACCATTATGCAGATGGATAAGGGCTTAGATACAGGTGATATGATCTACAAAATCAGCGCTCCTATTGAGGCTGATGATACGGCTGCTAGCCTCCATGATAAAATGGCTGAGCTTGGTGCGACGGCTATTATTACCGTGCTAAAGGACTTGCCACATTATCAAGCACAGGCTGTGGCACAAGATGACAGTCAAGCCAATTACGCTGAAAAACTGGTCAAAACCGAAGGCGAAATCGACTGGACACAATCAGCGACTATTATCGAACGACAAATTCGCGGTTTGACGCCATGGCCAGGTGCTTATACTTTTTTGGCAGGGCAGCGTGTCAAGATTTTAGCCAGCCTACCTGTGAATGCATCACAGCAAACCAATCAGCCTGCTGGTACAGTCATCAGTGTCGGGCGCAAAGCGATATTGGTAGCTTGTGGTCATGACAGTAATATTGATAATGGTCTCGAAAAATCGCAAGCCAGCACTTTAGCTATCACCCAATTACAGTTTGCTGGTGGTAAACCAATGACAGCCGAGCAAATCTGCCATGGTAACCAATTGAATGATGGTGATCAGTTCACAGCAGACTCAAAATAATTGCTCCTAAATCAGTTTAATACCGCTTAACCTTATTTATTTTTATATTCGTCATTTAATATCAAACAATCTAACTTTTATCAGACGCTAACTATTAGGCGTCAAGGAAATTCAATTTAATGAGAAGCACTGCGCCAAGAAACAATAAGCTCAAACCGTCAAGCAACCTTATCATGAATGGTAGCGTCCGCGTCCGCGTGATTCGCACTTTACTGGCTATTCAAAATGGTCAGTCGCTAGCGAGCGTCCTTGATCCGCTATTAAACAGTTTGCATGACGGTGATAAAGGTTTTGCCCATGCGCTATTGCTAACCACGTTGCGCCAATGGTACGCCCTTGAGCGTCTACTCGATAGTCTGGCTGATAACTCTATTGATGAAAAAGAAGTACGTACGACGATTCAAGTAGGTTTAACCCAGCTGCTTTATTTGCAAGTGGCTGACCATGCGGCGATTCATGAAACGGTTGAAGCAGCAAAAGAAATCGAATTTGCGCACGCGACGGGCTTAATTAATGCTATTTTGCGTAAAGTCGCTAAGAACCCAAGTAAGTTCCGTAAGAAATGTGATAAAAAACACAGCTTACCGAATTGGCTTGCCTATCAGCTTAAGCAAGATTGGAGTGAGCAGTATGACGATCTGATGCAAGGGTTACGTCAACCTGCGCCAATGTTTTTGCGCGTGAATACAGCGGTTACCTCGGTAGAGGATTATCAGCAAGCCTTGGTGGAATTTGAAGTTGAAGCAGATTTGGTTGAGCTAACGAGTGGTTTTAATTTACCCAGCTCATCGGATGCAGCCGCATCTAATAGCATATTAACCAAAGGGTTAAGATTACATCAAAGCACTGCAGTCAATGCCTTACCTCAATTCGCTGAAGGAGCTGCTAGTGTACAAGATATGCATGCCCAGCTTGCCGCGCCGCTTATTCATAACGCTCTACTCAATAAGCTTAGTGTTGAAAACGATGATGCAGACGGCGATATAGACACCAATAACAACGAGATCCGCATTTTAGATGCTTGTGCAGCGCCGGGTGGTAAGCTTGCTCATTGGTTAGAATTAATCAGCTCAAATGAGTCTTCGTTGTTTCACGTGAAACAAGACGATGCTGAAACGTCGCCTGTGATTTCGAAAGTTAAGATTACTGCGATAGATAATGAAGCGCCACGTATCGAGCGTATTCATACTAATTTACAGCGCTTAAACCTAAGTCAGCACGACTTGCAGCAAGCTGAGAAAAATATCGAACTCAATATTGTCTGTGCTGATGCGACCACATGGCAAGGGGCGGGTAAGAAAAAGAGTAAGCTCGTATTTGACGCTATATTACTAGACTCACCTTGTACAGCGACAGGCGTAATCCGTCGTCATCCTGATATCAGTATCTTGCGTACTGAAGAAGACGTTGAGCAAACGGCATTGCTACAAGCCGATATCTTGCATAATCTATGGCCACAACTTAAAGTTGGTGGTTACCTCTTATACGTCACTTGCTCTATCCTAAAGCAAGAAAACGTCGAGCAGATGCAGGATTTTATGACTCACTATAACAATGTAGTAGCCATTGAATTTAGCGACGATTGTAATTGGGGTATTGAACAGGCGATTGGTCGTCAGTGCTTGCCAATTGATAGCGAGAGCGGCGATGGTTTTTATTATGCCTTATTGCAAAAAACTGCTGAATAAACCGTTTTAACTAATAATCTCATTGTAGACAGGACAATCTAATGAAATATATCAGTACCCGTGGTCAGACAGCGCCGATGGATTTTAGTGATGTGTTATTAATGGGTCTTGCACCAGACGGTGGTTTGATGTTGCCTGAGCATTATCCGAATATTGATAGTGCGACACTGACTGAATGGCGTGCGCTCAGTTATCCAGAGCTGGCGATGGCGATTATGCAGCGCTTTGCGACCGATATTCCTACCGCTGATTTGCAGGATATTATAGAGCGCACTTATACCGCTGATGTATTCGGCTCTGCTGAGATTGTTCCTGTTCGCAAACTTGACAATAATTTATACATTTTAGGCTTATCAAACGGTCCGACCTTGGCATTTAAAGATGTTGCCATGCAGTTTTTGGGCAATGCTTTTGAATATGTGCTTAAAAGAAAAGACGCCCGTATCACCATCATTGGTGCGACCAGTGGCGACACAGGTAGTGCAGCAGAATATGCCCTACGCGGTAAAGAAAATATCGAAGTATTTATGCTGTCACCGCACGGCAAAATGAGCGAATTCCAGCGCGCGCAAATGTATAGCCTGACTGATAAAAATATCCACAATATCGCCATCGACGGTATGTTTGATGATTGCCAAGATATTGTCAAAGCGCTGCAACAAGATGCTGAGTTTAAAGCGGCTTATAACTTAGGTACGGTCAACTCTATCAATTGGGGTCGTATCCTAGCGCAAATCGTTTATTACTTTAAAGCCTACTTTGCCGTGACTTCAAGTAATGATGAAAAGGTTAGCTTTAGCGTACCATCAGGTAACTTTGGTAATATTTGTGCTGGTCATATTGCACGCGAAATGGGCTTACCAGTTGAGCGTTTAATCGTCGCGACCAATGAAAATGATGTGTTAAACGACTTCTTTAATCAAGGTGCTTATCAGCCGCGTCCGACTGCCAAAACTTATATCACTTCAAGTCCTTCAATGGATATCTCTAAAGCTTCTAACTTTGAGCGTTTTGTTTATTTGCTATTGAATAAAGACAGCGCACGCGTTCATGAGTTGTTTGAAGGGGTGAAATCTGGTCAAGGTTTTGATTTGTCTGATTTGATGGAAGCGGTCAATACGCAATATGGTTTTGCCGCGGGTAAATCGACCCATGCTGACCGTCTGGACACTATCAAAACGCTTTATGAGCAGCATGGAGAGTTGGTCGATCCGCATACGGCTGATGGTATCAAGGTTGCCAAAGAATTACAGCGCAAAGGCGAGGTGATTGTTTGTGCCGAAACCGCACTGCCAGTGAAATTTGCCGATACGATCATCGAAGCTATTGGACCGATAGAAATCGCACGCCCCGCCCATACCGAAGGCTTAGAAGCGTTACCGCAGCATGTGGTGGTGCTTGATAACAACGCTGAGCTAGTCGCTGAGCAAATTCGTCAGCATGTGATACCAAATCCAGCATAAATCAGAGTGGATTTTAATGCCTGTTTTCATGAGGAATTCTATAAATTTCAATGACGAACTATAGAAATAATATTCATATAAAAGTTACGCCATTGTAATAAAGTGTTTATGATTGTGTTATGGTAGATATAATTGTAATATTAGAAACAGCGTCGGCGACTCATCATTTTGCTAGACGCTTTTTTAGTAATCATACCAGCCAATTACACTGAACAGCTGCCCTATAAGCGTCATGATAATCGTACGGTTAAGTCCCTTTACGACCCTCATTGCTTGTCACTATTTTAATGACAGTCAAAGATTAAGGTTAAGTAATAGATCTAAACGGTACTAATTGTGGCGACAACAGCGGTACATATTGTGGATATAACAATGAAGATGAGCTTAAAAACGATAGCAAAAGCACTGTTAATCACGACATTTAGTAGTGCAATGCTAATGAGTGCTGCCCACGCTAACAATCCACCACCAGCCATCAAAGCGGATGCGCCCAATCGCTATATCGTCAAAAAAGGCGATACGTTGTGGGATATATCAGGACGTTATTTAGACAGTCCGTGGCGCTGGAAAGAGATCTGGGCAACCAATAAGCAAATCAAAAACCCCAATCTTATTTATCCTAACGACATCCTTATCTTATGCGTGATTCAAGGTAAGACCTTAATTGGTGTTGATACTGGCGAAGGTTGTGCTGGAGTTGAAAAGCAGTTAACGGGTAACGTGGTATCTAGCACAGTCTCAGTCACTTCAACAGCCAACAGTATTCCACCACTTCCGTGGTCTGCTATTCAACACTGGTTAGATAAGACAGTCATCGTTAATCCACAAGATTTTAATACCACGCCTTATATATTGGCCTCTAAAAAAGGCAACTTAATTACCGCCAGTGGCGATAAAGTGTATGCCAAAGGTGTGCCACTGATCGTCGGTCAGCGTTATGGTATCTACCGTGAAGGAGAACTATATGTTGAGCCAAAAACCCAAGAAGTTATCGGTTTAGAGGTCACGCAAGTTGCGACGGGTTTGGTTACTTCGACAGAAACCAACGGCGTCAGCAGTTTGCAGCTCACCGACAGTTACGACAAAGAAGTACGTGAAGGTGATCGCGTATTCGTTGAGTTGAATAACTCTATTCCACCTGTGTTTTATCCAGCCCCTGCAATTGTCAGTCGTGGTGGCATGATTGTCCGAGTCATGGACTCAATCAGCTCAGCGGCGAAGGGTAGTGTCGTTGCTATCAACTTAGGTAGTACCCATGGTGCTAAGCCTGGTGATGTATTGACTGTCTATCAAAAAGGGGCTTTGATCCGCGATACCAAAGACAATGACACGCCAGTACGCTTACCAAATGAGCCAAGCGGTATGGTCATGGTATTCAATACTTTCGATAATATTAGCTATGCTTATGTGCTTGATTCAGAGCTACCATTAAATGTCGGCGACCAGCTGTTACCACCGCCATATCTATAAATGAGTACGCTATAAGTGAGAACATGCTTATTTTTGGACGGGATATACTAACTTAGCCTATATGAGCTAGATGATTATGATGGCAGTTACTTCTTCTTTATCAGATGAGCAGCGCGCAGTACTGGCGCTGTGGACTGAGGTGAATGCATCATTATCTGCTTATCATAAGCTCATTACTTCTTTTGGCACAGCAGAGCTTGCTTGGTACGCCAAAGTAGATGCTTGGCGGCAATTGGGTATTCATCATAGCCATCTTGCCCGTCATGAACAGCCAGAGCATACGCAAGCCAGTATCGATAAGATTCAGCAAGCGCTCATCGAAGAGCGCTATGGTCTGCTATTCGCCGACCAGCCCGATTATCCTGCACAGCTCTCGCAAATCTATGACCCACCGCCTTTATTATTTTACCGAGGTAATAAAGCACGTTTGCGTCAAGCGCAAATTGCGATCGTCGGTAGCCGAAAACCCACTGCCCATGCCCAAAAAATCACCTTTGATATCGCACAATATTTGGCGCAAGCTGGTTATATCATCACCAGCGGTCTTGCCATGGGTGTCGATAAACGAGCACATCTAGGCGCTTTAGCACAGGCAGACGCTGAATATCAAGGTCGAACGATTGGGGTAATGGGTACGGGTATTGAGGTCAATTATCCCAATCATCATGATAAATTGTTTGCCCAAATAATTGAGCAAGGCGGCTGTATTATTAGTGAGCTGTTGCCGCATACAATGCCACATAAGCATACGTTTCCACGGCGTAATCGTTTAGTCGCTGGATTGAGCCTCGCCACAATTGTGACGGAGGCGACCATTCAGAGTGGTTCGCTGATTACCGCGCGTTTAACCTCGGAACAGGGTAAGCAAGTTTTTGCCATTCCAAGTCATATTGATAATAGCAATGCTGAAGGCTGTCATCATTTGATACGTGAAGGCGCGACCTTAATTTATCATCCACAGCAAGTGCTAGAAGACGTCAATGCTCAGTTGGGTTATGAAAGTTATTCTCATAAATCAGAAGATACTGTGGATATTGGTATAGATATTACCGAATCTAATGGCTCTCAAACGAATCATAGCAAAGCTACTAAACATACAAATAAAGATAAAAACATCGCTGTAATGTCTAACCATCCAATACCCTCTAATATCAAATCTGCTCCTAGCCCTATCGTCGTACCAGAGCATTTGATGCTTGTGTATGAGCAGCTTGATTGGCACGGGCAGGATTTAGATGCGCTGATTATCGCTACCAAACTTGCCACACCGCAGTTGATTGGACAGTTAATGGAGCTTGAATTATTAGGCATCATTAGTGTGCAAGGTGGACGGTATTTGCGCGTCTAAAATCGTACTTTCTATCGCTTTAGGCTTTTTACTTATCTACTGCCAAGTGATTGACGACAGTACAATCTAGGTAGCTGCTAATAAGGTCGCTTTAAACTTCGCTGCCCTAATTTTTCTTAGTCTTATGTTATGATGAGTGCTTAAATTTCTACCTTTTTGAAGCCTTTAAGCCATGGAAAAATCCACATCTTTTATTACTGATTCTGTCACTCAAGCTGCCAAATGGCTTAAAGAAGGACAGCTACTTGCTTATCCCACCGAAAGCGTTTGGGGTATCGGTTGTGACGCTTATGACGAAGCAGCCGTTCAACGTATTTTATCCATTAAACAGCGTCCACAAGCCAAAGGTATGATCGTCATTACTGACAGCGCTGAGCGTTTAAAGCCGTTACTAGAGCCTTTAGAAGAAGGTCTGCGCCAACAAATCATCAAGAGTTGGCAGGCAGATACTGACAGTATAGAGCTACAAGGTAAGCAAGCCCATACATGGCTACTGCCTATCCCTCAGACACTTGAAAAGATTATCCCTCGTTGGATCACAGGGCAGCATCAAACAGTGGCGGTTAGAGTTATTGCGCATCCTATGATTCGTCAATTGTCCCAACAACTGGTCGACGTTCAAAACCCATTTGGACTATTGGTTTCCACAAGCTGTAATCCATCAGGGCAACCGCCTGCTATGACTTTCACTGATGCTTATGGATATTTTGGCGAGCAAATCAGCTACTTGCAGGCTGACACTCTAGGCTATACTTTACCGAGCCAAATTCGTGACGCAACCACGGGTTTAGTGATTCGTTAGCGCATGACAGTCAAACAAGTGATGAGTGTCATCTATTGATTTCACTATTGACAGAAATAAAAGAATAGCGCAAGATAAGTCAATAAATAACCAAAACTTATAAAGTAGAGTGCATATTAATCATGAAACTGAATCCTGTGACCGAAAAATTTATTTTACATTGGGGTGAAATGGGCTCGCAGTGGGGTGTTAATCGCACCATGTCACAGATTCATGCGCTGTTATTCATCATTGGTAAGCCATTAAATGCTGAAGAAATCACCGAAACACTTGGTGTTGCTCGCTCTAACGTCTCAAACAGTATTAAAGAGTTGCAGCATTGGGGCTTAGTACAAAAGGTTTCCATATTAGGCGATCGTCGCGATCACTTCACGACCAATACTGACGTTTGGGAGCTGGCACGCATCATCGTGGTTGAACGACAAAAGCGTGAGCTTGAGCCAACAGTACAGTTCTTACAAGAATTGATGGACAGTCCTGAATTTGAACATGAAAATAATGAGGTAAAGTCACGTATTCGTGATACCCAAGAATTCGTTAGTACCCTAACCACATGGTCATCTGAGATGCTTAAACTGCCCACAAGCATCCTCAAAAAAGTCCTAAAACTGGGCGCTAGTATTAAAAAGGTCTTACGTTAATAGTTAGCTGTGCAATTTAAAATAAAAAATTTGCAATGTAATTTCTGTTTTGACAGAAATATATGTAATAAGTATAAAAGCCAGCTAAGTTTAAGTGAGATAAGTTTCTATAAAAATAGCAGTAACAAAAAATAGTAATAACAAATGGATGTGTAAAATGACAGTCAATCAGACACACGCTAATAAAGAGCAAGCCATTAAAAAGGCTATTGCTGCAGTCGAGTGGCAAGACTTGCGCCGGTTAACGCGCGCTCAAATCGCTTACAACGTTATTTTGCCTTATCCGTTTTTATTGTTGTCTTGGTGGTTCGCCAGCCACTCTTGGTATGTCTTAGCATGCGGGGCTTCTTATTTATTCTTTGCTGCCGCTTTTCGCCAAGCGCACGATGGCTATCATCATAGTTTGGGTACAGGAAAACGTACGACCACCGCCATATTATTATTGCTCAGCGTACTATTAATGACCAGTTTGCACAGCATTCGAGCTACCCACATGGCGCATCATCGTGACCCATTGGGCGATAGTGATATTGAAGGCAGTCTAGCAAAAGACTCATGGTGGCAAGCGCTGCTCGGCGGAATAACTTATCGACTCGATATTTATCGTCAAGGATTGCGCCTAAGTAGCCGTCGCAATCAAAAATTGGCGTGGCTAGAGTTTGCTTTGATTGGTTTAGTCATCATAGTTGCCCTTATATTGACCGCCTTTACTATTCCTACTCTGACCATGTTAGCGCAAGTATTGATGTATCACATAGTGACGATGATGTTGGCTAATGCCAGTGTAGGCATCATTGCGGTGTGGGGCGTACACCATGATTGTGATGAAACAATCGCCCGAACTGAGCGCAATCCAGTGGTCAACTTGCTGACCTTTAATTTGCTTTATCACGTAGAGCATCATCTCTTTCCTGCTGTGCCATCCAATCATTTACCGGCGCTTGCCAAGCGTTTAGATGCAGCAGCGCCACATCTGACCAAAGCACATGTATTGCCAAGTATGGTTAACGTCATAGATTTTATTAATCATCGTTGGAACCAATTAAAGAATAAATCTCAAAATAGTAATGGTAGTGACTGTCCTATTCGTAAGCGTTTTGCTTAATCAGTAGGCAAAACAAAATCAAGATACTTATCCACCAATTATCCACAGGAATTTCATTGGCTTTGGCAACGCCATATTTATACTGAATTAACGACGAATGTTAATAGGATAAATATCATGAAAAATAATACTTTAAGTGCTTACCCTTACTTATCAGTGATTATTTTGTTTGCAGGGTTTGGTAGCTTAGTTGGTGGAGTGATTGCAGAGCTAGGTTTGTTATTCATTTTTAGGAATGCGGACTTTGCGCAGATTGGTTATCAGCCATTGCTATATGTTGGTCTGCTTGGTTTTATTCCCGCTTTATTAACGGGTGTTATCGTCGCTTATAAGAAGATATGGCGCGGTGATCATAAGAGTCTACGCACGACATTTTTAGTGGGGTTTATAACGTCAGCAGGTTATATGGGTGCAATCATCCTATATTTAGGCATCAACTCATGGATAGAGGTTGGCGTGCTACTGGCCTTTATGATTGGAATAGGACTATTTGGCGCTATCAACTCAGCTATCGCCAGCCGCATTGCTTTACCAAAAGTACGTAAAAGTCATTTTGATATTAGTACTAAAAAAGTAGACGATAACTATAACGGATTAAGTTTTACTAAACGATAAGCGAAAAATATAGGGAGTAGGACATGAATATTTTAATCAGTGGTGGCTCAGGCTTTTTAGGCAGTGCTTTTAGTGACGAGCTTATCAAACGTTATCGTACGCAAGATAAGGACTTGCACATTACATGGCTAACACGCGATAGCAGCCAAACGCATCCTGACGCGATCAGCATGATGACCTACGATGAGCTAGCGCACTCAGATAAAAACTTTGATGTTATCTTAAACCTAGCAGGCGCAGGCATTGCTGACTCGCGCTGGAGCGATGCGCGCAAAGAGCAGTTGCTCGCCAGCCGTATCAAGCCTACCGAATCCTTATTGGCATTTATTAAGCGCACCAATATTAAGCCCAAGCTAATGATCAGCGGATCTGCGATTGGCTGGTATGGCGCACAAGGCGATAAACCTCTTACCGAAAGCAGTGGTTTTGAAACTGATTTTGCTCATCAATTATGTGATGAATGGGAGCAGCTTGCCCTGAAAGCCACTGACTATGGCGTGCCTGTAGCTATCGTGCGTACCGGTGTCGTCATTCATCCTGATGGCGGGATGCTTGGTAAGTTATTAACCCCGTTTAAGATGGGTGTCGGTGGACAGTTGGGTGATGGCAAACAAATCATGAGCTGGATCAGTCGTGAAGACTGGGTTGGGGCAGTGATATTCATCATTGAACAGCATCTTACTGATGATGCGAGCAGTCAAACTACGCATGAAAATACCCTACGGACTACAAATGATACGATAGCGGTCGTGTATAACCTCACTGCGCCTAATCCAGTGACCAATCATACTTTTACCAAAACGCTTGGAGCATGGCTACACCGTCCAACATTTTTTACCTTGCCAAATTTCTTACTTAAGTTAATTTTTGGTGAAATGTCGACGCTACTAATAGATGGACAAAAGGTATTGCCTCAAGCATTACAGGAAGCAGGTTATGATTTTAAACAGCCAACACTGAAGCAAGCTTTAGAAGAGCAGAAGTAAACTTTCGAATATGTTTGAGGAATAATTATGAACAAAAAAGCAGTCAGTTTAATTCTACTATCTACGCTGTCAGGTTCTATCACTACAGCTTGTAGTGATAATGCCGATGTAAAAACGCAAACGCCACAATCAGAATTAACAACGGAACCAAAACCGGAACTGAAAATAGCGGCTACTGACTCAAAGGAAGGGTCGATTATACAAACTGATTCTAATACAGAGGATAAGGCAGTCGTGATGAGTAGCGACGAAAATGTTTTAGGGATAAAGCAGGCAGAGACTTTTCAAGCTATATATGCCTCAACTTGTATGCAGTATTTACTCAAGCTTGATGAGTTGCGAGGTAATCTCAAAGCTTTACCTAAATTTCCTACCGCACAAGCTTCTCAAATTTTAGCAGGTGAAACAGGTTCGGCTTGGCCAGTACCTGCTGATACCGGTAGTTATATATTGGCAATTCCTGATAACAAGAACCTTTGCGCTATTTATGCCAAAGAGTTAGATGCTCAATTGGCTAATCAACAATTTACTGAGGTTTATAGCAAACCCCCGTCACCTTTTATCGCCACTCAAATAGATAACAACACCAAACCAGTGGGAGGAGGTGTTAAAACAACTTTGTCATATAGTTGGAGTGCGCCTGATACACAGAGAAAGATGCTGTTTATGTTGACGATTGATGATTCTGCGACTAAAGATGTCAAAGCGATGTATACGGCTTCGATAATGAGTGAATAGATGTTTCATGTGAAGCATACCCAATTTGTTGTTTAATATTTATGTTTCATGTGAAACAAAATGGAGGTGTGTATGAGTAGTATTGAGAGCAGTGCTACAGTTACTGTAATCAACTATCCAAAAGGGAAGGTAATAGGGATTTATGGATTATTAGGTGGTGCGATAGGTGGCTTAATTCTCATCTCATATATCATTGTGATAACTATAGTTAAAGAAAGTATTTCTGTAAACGATGCTCTCGACTTTATTAAAATGTTAGCAGCTGGCGCGGTTTTTGGTTTTTTTCTGGGTTTGTTACCAGCATTTTTAACGGGTTATTATGCATCTAAATTGGAGATATATTTCGATTCTATAAGAAAGGTATTTCCACTATTTATAATTGGTTTTACGAACACTTTTCTATGCATAGTTTGGTTTATTCTAGAGTCGGCTTCGATAGATTCTGTAATAGGAATTGTCTTGTTTTGCTGTATCGGTGGTGCAAGTGCAATAGTCACAGGTCTAATCGCATTACCTGGACACAAATAAAATTTAACTTTAAGTTTCACTATTGACAGAAATAAAGTAAATTAAAACAGCCGATTAAATTAAGTGGTCGCGCCAGCAAGACAGCTACTGCTTATCACCAAGTAAGGAGAACATCATGCGTCATCCTTCGTTAGCCAGTGTTGAATGGCAAGATTTGCGTCAGCTTAGTCTGAGCGAGACCGTTTATAATATTTTCTTATCTTTACCTTTTTTATTATTGTCATGGTGGAGCGCGTGGCAAGGGTGGTGGTTACTTGCACTTGTGGCGACATTTTTCTTTTTTACTGCCGCACTGAGACAAGCGCATGATTGCTATCACCGCACTTTAGGGGTGAGTAAAGTCGCCACAGAGCTCATGCTGTTTCTTCTCAGTATCACGATGCTCTGTAGCACGCATGCTATTCGGCACACACATCTCAATCATCATAGAGATCCACTGGGTGACAGCGATGTCGAGGGTAATTGGGCTCGTCTGCCTTGGTATCAGGCGATATTGGGAGGCGGACTTTTCTCGATTGCGATTCAGTGGTTTGGCTTGACGCATGGTAGCCGCCGCAATCGTATGCTCGTTGGCTTTGATCTGTTGCTCATTTTCGCAGTGATTGCCACCGCTTTTATCACGATGCATCCAGTTTTGATATATCACGTATTGGTGATGATATTGGCCAATATCATGGTGGGATTCTTTGCCGTATGGAGTGTCCATCATGGTTGCGATGATGTGGTATATGCCCGCAGTGAGCGCCATCCATTGATTAATTTGCTAACCTTTAATTTGCTCTATCATATTGAGCATCACCTATTTCCAGCTGTCCCGACTAATCATTTACCAACACTGGCGAAGCGCTTAGATGTTGCCGCACCGCAATGGACGCAGCAGCCAGTCATTCCCTTTTTAGCCGCAGCCAATCAGCACCAAAAATCTAGCGTGACTCAAAAATCCAATTCCAGCCACCTTGATATTTAGTTATCACTCAGAAAGGAGTCGTAAGATGATTATCCAAAACCATATCAACAGCTATAGAGAGCAAGCGAATTTGTCCATTACCATGTACTACGATGATGCGTGCGTGATATGTAGCACCGAGGCGCATAATATGAAAAAACGTCAACCGGAAAAGATACACTTAGTTCCTGTAGACGAGGGGGTTGATGAGTTGGCAGTCGCAGGATTCAGCCGTAAGGATGCGATGACTTATATGTGTGTGCAAGACAGCTACGGCAATTGGTATACTCACATGGATGCCGTGCGGCTGCTCTACAGAACGGGCAGCGTGAAATTGTCAACGTTGTTATTTTTGCCAGTGGTCAAACAACTTGGCGACTTCGCTTATCCGTATGTCGCGCGCAATCGCTATAGAATTCCGAATTGGGTGACCAAGCTGCTCTATGGCAAAGCAGTGATGCAGGCTTGTGAAAACGGCGTTTGCAAAATAGCACCAAATACACGTTAAAGTACGTTTATTGGCAACCATTTATTTTTGTGGCAACAGCACTCTAGACGTAAAGCATATGAAGTTTTCGTGGAAAAAAAGACAATACATTCAGAGCATCCAGCTTTTGACGTAAGATAGCGTTATCTCTATCTGATTAGACCTTACTATGTGGTTCTTCATCGTTTTTACTCAGTTGCTAGCTGTTATGACCACCGTTCTTATTTACTGGTTAATAAAGCCAAAAACGACTGCTGCAAAAGCTGCACTGATAGCTGTTGTCTTTATTATTAATAATAGTGCTCTCATTTATGGCTTGACTGAGTTTTGGGGTGAGCGCTTTCACGTCTATCTGGTCATTAGTATTTTGCAAGGTTTTATGTTTTATGCCGGTTTGATAACTTCTGTAGTTGCGCTCATTGTCTATAAGTTCTTTAAGAGAAAACCTCGTCTAATACTCTTGCGAACCTTTGCCATTACAGTTTATATCGCCATTGTTAGCTTAGCGATATTTAATGCTTATTCACCCGTCGTACATCGTTTAACTGTTACGAGTGATAAACCGCTGGCTAAGCCAATGGATATCGCGCTTGTCTCTGATACGCATCTGGGTAGATGGTTTGGCAATCGACAGATAAAAAAAATGGTAAACCTTATCGATGCGCAACATCCCGATGTCGTAGTGATCGCTGGTGATATTATGAATGATAATACGATTGCTTACGATAATACGAATATGCATGAGCAGTTATCAAAGCTAAAGGCTCCGCTTGGCGTCTATGCGACTTTAGGCAATCACGATTATTTCGGTTATGACCAGCAGATTACACAGGCGGTGGAAGAGGCTGGCATCAAAGCGCTTGATAATGAGAGTGTGCTATTAAATGACTCAGTATGGCTGGTGGGGCGCTCAGATGACATCGATCGTACCAGACTGTCAGCTGAGGAATTATTGACGCAAGTAGAGACAGACAAACCGGTGATATTTTTGGAGCATCGTCCTAGCGCGATGAATGAGGTCAGCGCCCTGCCAGTTGACTTGCATCTGTCTGGGCATACCCATGGCGGGCAGATATTCCCGTTAACGATATTGATGGATTGGTTGACACCGTTAAACTATGGCAGCAAAAAAATAGCCGATACGCAGTTTTTGGTGACCTCTGGTTATGGTATCGGTCCCGTACCATTTAGACTGGGTACGCGTTCTGAGGTTTGGATAATTACGTTGCAGTCTGGTGTATGAGCTATTTAAATAAAAAGTGTTACCCTTATGATAAAGCCTCTACCATATCTAAATGGTAGAGGCTTTTATTTGCTGCTAGGCTGGTTAATAGCTACTTTGCTTGTCTGGTTAGCTAAAAACATACTGCATTGACGCCATCATACTCAGGGATTCTTCATGCGCTACGCATTTTTCATTACCATTTTTGCGCTATTGCAGCTCTTTAGTGTCGGCGCTGCTCTAAGCGTGCAATGGTGGTTACAGCCTTGGCAGACAGTAGGTTGGCAAATTTCTGTCTGGGTCATCGTATTTGTGATTACCAACGGTTTGCTGCTACTCAGTGTCAATAGAGCATTTGCCAATAGCTATCGCTGGATCAGTGGTTGGATGTTGGCCATGCACTTTATGCTATTGACGGCTTTAGTTACCAGCCTATTTTATGGTGGCTATTGGCTAATCACATTGCTAACCGGTGATGTGCTGGCTACATCGGCTACCGTCGATTTTGGGCTGCGCATATTGGCATTGGCAGTATTTATCGGGTTATTTGTTTATGCTCTATACAGCGCTTATGCGCCTGTGGTGCGTAAGTTATCTATTGATATTGATAAGCCTTTGGTCAAGCCGCTACGTATTGCGGTCGCTAGCGATTTGCATATCGGGAGATTGTTTGGGATTGGCGCAATAGATAGGCTGCATCGTCTTATTGTGCAGCATAAAGCAGACATATTGCTGATGCCAGGCGATATCATGGATGACAATATACAGGCATTTACCACATATAAAATGGCAGAAAACTTGGCTGAGTTATGCAAAAGCCTGCCGTATGGGGTCTATGCAACTTTAGGCAATCATGATTTGTACGGGCACGAGCAGTCGATTAGTGAGGCGTTGCGTGCTGCTGGCGTGCAGTTACTAAATGATGCAGTCATACGCCTCACGCACCAAGGGCAAGCACTTTGGTTGATGGGACGCTTCGACAATCATAAGCGTCAGCGCGTCCCGACGACTGAGCTACTGGCGCAGGTCAATAGCGCTGAGCCGCTGATATTGTTAGACCACAGACCAAGTGGTATTGCTGAGCACAGCCAAATGCCGATTGATTTGCAGCTCTCTGGGCATACCCATAACGGTCAAATATTCCCCGCCAACTTCATTGTTAGTGCCATCAACCGCTTGGGCTATGGCTATGAGGTTATCAATGACAGTCACTTTGTGGTGTCATCTGGTTACGGCTTTTGGGGCATTCCGTTTCGACTGGGCTCGCGCTCAGAGATTTGGCTCATCACTTTGAATGGTCAGGTTGGAGATAACGTTTAAGCAAGTCATATTTAAGAAAACAATGCTTAAAAAAGTAACGTTTAAATAGTGGCAGTGCCATTCTATTTTATAAGTAAACAGGCACTCTCTTATACAACTGTATTGATAACTATGCCGCTAATTGTGACTGGGTATTGATAACGTCACGCACAAAACTCGCAAACCCTTTAATAATATCGCCTGTTTCTTGTCCGATACCTTGATGAATACTCATAAAATGAATAAAACCATGCGGCGCACCTAGAATGGTATGAGTCTCGACTGCTACACCATGCACCTTTAATTGCTTTGCATAAGCAAATGCTTCATCACGTAATACGTCTAATTCTGCGGCGACAATATAAGTCGGGCATACTTTACTATTATCACCAAGCATCGGACAGTTAAGGATATGCTGGCGTGGCAAGGGGCTGTTATCTAAACAAGCAGCATCAAATACAGCCACATCGGCATGATCCAATAATAATCCCTCGCCATATAACTCCCAACTTGGATAATCCGTTTCGATATCCGTCACAGGATACAAAGGCATTTGTGCAAGCGGCTTTGGTAAGCGCTCTAATAAATCGAACATTTTTTGACCTGCAATGCCCAGATCTGACCATGCGATTTGCGAGGGCGCAGTGAGTTGTTGAGCAATCAAAGTGGATAATCCGCCGCCAGCACTATCGCCTGCCAGCACGATTCGCGAGGGTAAAGCACCTAAGGTGTGGCAATGCTCAGCCAGCCAAGCATAGGCAGTGATACAGTCTTTTAATGCGGCTGGTGCTGGATGCTCAGGTGCTAAGCGATAATCAACACTAACTATCGGCCAGCCCGTTTGCTCACAAACCGCGTGGCAAAATTCATGATGGGTATTGACATCACCAATACAAAATCCACCCCCATGAAAATATAACAACACTGTTTCATCAGAATTATGAGTATCCGCTTTTTTGAACCCTAAGCCATGAGAGCTCGCGTCTGATTGATAACAGCGAATGGTCATATCGCCATCATCAGCGTTGGCAATCACTTTGTCTTCCCAATGCACAAGCTTCTGATTTTTTTTCGTAAATCGCTTCATGTTGCCGATGATATTGTCACTTGCTTGCTGCCATACCTGCGGTGCTTGCATCGCCACGGCGTCAGCGGCGAACCTTTCGCGCAGCTCATGCATTGGTGTCAGCTCAAGAGGCGTTTTAAGCTTACTATTCACCGCGAGAATCAAACGCAGGTGAGCATCGGCGTGCAGATATTGTTTTGAGCTAGGTCCTTTCAAATAACCAACCAAGCTCTCTAATAGTGGCGTTGGCAGATAGCCGACTCCTTTCATGGCATAGTGCAAGGTATGCGGCTGGCAAGTCGTCAACGGGTTATAGCTAAGCACTTTTTGTTTGACGGTCAAACGATTCTCTTGAGTGCCATTTTCTTCTCTTATACCATTATCTATACGATCTGTTGATGCGAGCTTTATCGTCATCAGCGCTTTATTTAATAGCGCATTGATTGATAACACGGTTGATTTAGACATAACACTTCTCGTTAAGGATTGTCAGTATGCGTTGTCATATATGAGCGTTCACTTTGACATTAGCCATACTATTTGTAGCAATAATAGAGTAATCAAAAATAAAGTTGAGTATTGTTTGGTAATGGCTTATGTACCAACGGTAAGTTTTTTGGAATAAGTACTGCTTTCTTGTAGCTTGTGTTAACGAACATGGATAGCCATTTACCACCTATGACATTCTGTTTTGAGCACTTTAATCCAGATTTAGGCAATATTTGTTGTAAATTAGAAAAATTCCCTTGGCTTAGGCTTGAAATTTAGCTCCATCACCTTTATCAAACAGCTAGTAGAAGGTACTCATAAAAACAATGTGTAAGACAGGTTAATTATTTAATAAGAGCACAGTATCCCTAGCAAATAGTGAGCTTGTTGCCTCTTATATAAATTGTCATTATTAAAATTCTAAGGAGCTATCATGAGCGAGCAAAATACCAACCACGAATCGCCTGAGCAAAATGTGGCGCATGACAATATTGAACACAGTGACAGTATTTTAGAAGAAACCATGAAAGAGTTTGATCCAAAGCATAACTCAGGTGAAGAGATGACCATCGAAAATGAAATCGATCTCGACACCTTTAAAGCGCGCATCGCTGAGCTAGAAGGTGAAGTAAAGCAAGCTAAAGAAGTTACCGCTCGTGCTAATGCTGAAGCTTACAATGCACAAAAACGCATGGAGCAAGAGGCGGATAAGAGCAAGCGTTTTGCCTTGCAGAAATTTGCCAAAGAGTTATTAGAAGTGGTCGATAATTTAGAACGCGCCATCGAAAGCGCCCATGCCGATGACCCTGTTACAGAAGGGGTGAGACTGACGCACAAAGCGTTATTGGACGTATTAAATAAGAACGGCGTCGAAATGGTTGACCCACAAGGCGAGAAATTCAATGCGGATCTTCATGAAGCGGTGGGTATTGATGAAGAAGCCGAGGCTGATACTGTCGGTACTGTATTACAAAAAGGCTATAGCTTGAACGGTCGTTTATTACGCCCAGCCATGGTACGTGTTGGACAGTAGTACTAAAAATTGGATTTTTAATGTGCTAAACCCTACTATTATTAAGGGTTTTCACAAAAAGTCACACGAAAGACAAATTTTGCATGATGATTGACTTGAAAAAATCCATAAGTAAACCGATATATATAGCAACAAGAGATCAACCACGGTCTGAATAGATAAATACTTAAAACAAATTAGGAGCAAATAATTATGGGTAAAGTAATTGGTATTGATTTAGGTACGACTAACTCCTGTGTCGCAGTGATGGAAGGTGACAAAGTTAAAGTCATCGAAAATGCTGAAGGTACTCGTACAACGCCATCTATCGTTGCTTATAAAAACGATGAAATTTTGGTGGGTCAGTCAGCCAAACGTCAAGCGGTCACCAATCCAAACAACACGTTGTTTGCGATTAAGCGTTTGATTGGTCGTCGTTTTGATGACAAAGTCGTGCAAAAAGATATCGGCATGGTACCTTACAAAATCGCCAAAGCAGATAACGGTGATGCATGGGTAGAAATTAACGGTAAAAAATTAGCACCACCACAGGTTTCTGCTGAAATCTTGAAAAAAATGAAAAAAACAGCAGAAGACTATCTTGGTGAAACTGTTACTGAAGCGGTTGTAACGGTACCAGCTTATTTTAATGACTCACAACGTCAAGCAACAAAAGACGCGGGTAAAATTGCGGGTCTTGATGTAAAACGTATCATCAACGAACCAACAGCTGCGGCTCTTGCGTACGGTATGGACAAGAAGCAAGGCGATAGCACGGTTGCTGTTTATGACTTGGGTGGTGGTACTTTTGACGTATCAATCATCGAAATCGCTGACGTTGATGGCGAGCAGCAGTTTGAAGTTTTAGCAACCAATGGTGATACATTCCTTGGTGGTGAAGACTTTGACTCAGCATTGATTGATTATTTGGTTGATGAGTTCAAAAAAGACCAAGATGTTAATTTGAAAGGTGACTCATTGGCGATGCAGCGTCTAAAAGAAGCGGCAGAAAAAGCGAAAATTGAGTTATCAAGTGCCCAAAGTACTGAAGTGAACTTGCCTTATATTACTGCAGACAGCAATGGTCCTAAGCATTTGGTGGTCACTATCAGTCGCTCAAAACTTGAGAGCTTAACTGAAGAGTTGGTACAACGTACCATGGGTCCTTGTAAGATTGCGCTTGAAGATGCTGGCATAAAAATTGGTGACATCGATGATGTTATCTTAGTTGGTGGTCAGACTCGTATGCCACTGGTACAGCAAAAAGTACAAGAATTCTTCGGTCAGGAACCACGTAAAGATGTGAACCCTGATGAAGCAGTAGCGGCAGGGGCTGCGATTCAAGGCGCGGTATTGTCTGGTGAAAAAACAGACGTATTGCTACTTGATGTGACGCCACTAACGCTTGGTATTGAAACGATGGGTGGTGTCATGACACCAGTTATTGAGAAAAACACCATGATTCCTACTAAGAAATCACAGGTATTCTCAACGGCTGAAGACAACCAACCAGCTGTGACCATCCAGGTTTATCAAGGTGAGCGCAAAATCGCTAACCAAAATAAACAGCTTGGTCGTTTTGATTTGACGGATATTCCACCAGCACCACGTGGTCTACCGCAAATTGAAGTTACTTTTGACATCAATGCTGACGGTATCATGAATATCTCAGCAACTGACAAAGGTACGGGTAAAGCGCAAAGCATCCAGATCAAAGCAGATTCTGGCTTGACGGATGAAGAAATCGAGCAAATGGTTCGTGATGCAGAAGCCAATGCTGCAGAAGACGAAAAATTCGCTAACTTAGCGCAAGTTCGTAACGAAGCAGATGGTCGTATTCATGCGGTACAAAAAGCGTTAAAAGATGCTGAAGATAAGGTAACTGCTGAAGAAAAATCAACAGTAGAAGCTGCTATCACTGAGCTTGAAGCGGTGATGAAAGAAGATGATCATGATGACATCAAAGCCAAGCTTGAAGCATTAGACAATGCCTTCTTGCCAGTTAGTCAGAAGATTTATGCTGATGCAGGCGCAGGTAGCGAGGGCATGGATCCAAGCCAGTTCCAACAAGGCGCGGACAATGCAGCAGATAGCAACCAAGCTGATGATGACGTCGTTGATGCTGAGTTTACTGAAGTAGACGAAGACAAAAAATAATTGTGATTTAGTAACTAAACGCAGTTAAAACAAAAAACGCATCCTTCGGGATGCGTTTTTTTATGGCTGTTATTTATAAGAAATATCCTACCACTCTATATCTTGTCTTTATGATTTAAAGGCACTCACTATCAGTACTTCATAAGTCAAATGAACGATAGGCTGACCGTCGTCATCTTGCGCCGAAAAATGTTGCCAATAATCAGACTCAAACTGTTGCAAGCGTGCCTTGGTCCACATAAAGGGCTGGGTGCTGTTGGCTTTTACTTGCGTCTGATTGGTCGATACGCCGGTCAACTTCATATGTTTTAAGATAGCGTAGGGACTGGCAAACGGTAACTCGAAACGCTGAGTGGACAGTTCAATTTTCTCAAAACCCGCACTAATCAGTGCCAACTGCCACTCGTCGATATCTGGGTAATAGAGTCCTTGACCGGTCAAACTTTTAATTTGCCAAAAGTTATTTGGCGTAAAAGTGTTAAACAGCAGTTGACCTCCAGCTCGCAAACGGCGTGATGATTGCGCAACAAAGTTTAAGGGATCATCAAACCATTGCACTGCATTGGCACTGATTATCAAGCTATGCTCATCCTCAAAGTTCATCGTTTCAGCATCGCCAATTGCTATGTCAGCATTGGGCATTATGGACTGTAAAGTAGCCGCTTGTTCAGCGCATAATTCATTGATTAGCCAATATTGACTTTGAATGTGTGCTGCGAGTAGGCGGGTCATTTGACCAGTTCCTGCACCGACTTCAAGCACACTATCGTGTTCAGTGTGAGTGAGTTTGTCTATTAAATATTGACATACTTGCTGCTGAATATTGGCATGCTGATCATAGTCGCTGGCATTGGCAAAATGACGAGCGATGGTTTGTTTTCTGGTGCTAAAGTTATCAGGCGTGGTGAGTGTTTTCATACGGTTTATTATATCCAAGTGAGCCAATTATCAATCGATAGCAGGACTGACGTCGCTGATGTATAACAACAGATTTATAATTGTTGTATCAATTGTTCGCAGTCTTCATCTGTCAGCTTGGCATTCATCACCAAACGGATACGAGCGGTATTTATAGGCACAGTGGGTGGCCTGATAGGCAGTGCGTAAAAACCTGCTGCTTGCAATTGTTGTGCTTTGGCAAGCGTGCTGGCATTGTCGCCCAAGATGTAAGGCACAATCGGTGAGTCATAGTGTGGATGCTGGGTGTTTTGAGACACAGAGTATCTTGGGTCGATGGCTTGACTAAGCTTGGTAGACAACCGCGCTAAATGCAAACGTTGATTATTTAGCATTGGCATTTTTGCTAAAATAAATCGCGTCCATGCGTGATTGATAGGGGGTAATGCAGTACTAAAAATTAGCGGGCGCATGCGGTTAATTAGCCATTGCTTGACGACATCATCGCACATGATATAAGCACCCACCGAGGCAAACGCTTTACCGAAAGTACCGACCAAATAGTCAATATCAGCCAATGTCTGCGTTTCTTCCGCTAGTCCCAATCCTGTATCACCCAATACACCGATGGCATGAGCCTCATCGACATACAGTTCGATACGAGCATCGCTAGCCTTTAATTGTACCAGTTGACATAAATCCGCACGATCACCATCCATACTAAAGATGCTCTCAGTGACAATAATGATGCGCTCAATGTCTGGCGCTGCTTGCTCAATAAACGTCGCCAAGTGTTCATAATCATTGTGACGATAACGACGATAGCTGACAAGTTTGCTTTGGCTCAATCGCAACCCATCGATAATGCTGGCATGTACCAGCTTGTCAGCTAAGATCAGTGTTTTGACTGGCAAGGCTGTGAGGGCTGGCAATATACCAAGATTGGCATGATAGCCGCTATTCAATACCAATACCGATTTTGAGGCAGAGATATCACGTTTGCCGACAGCGGTTTGATACCATTCCTGCAACTCAGACTCTAGCGCTTGTAGCTGTGCATCATTTCCAGTGAGCAAGCGTGAGGACGTCGCACTCATTTTAGGTATTTGTGCGACTGATAGCAGTGTTAGTTGACTGAGAAATTCGTTTTGTAATTCGGTGTCGCCGCCTAAGCCCAGATAATCGTTACTGGCGATATTGAGTAAGGTTTTACCTTCGCTAATAACGTATTGCCCATGATGTTGAAGATTGGGTAATTGACGGTATTGTTGGGTGGCTTTGAGTGCTGTAAGCGCTTCTTGCAGGTGGCTAGTTATACGTCCGGTCATTATTTTTACCTTAAAATATTCGGTATCTCTTATTGTTTTATGCTTATTTCTACTAGAAAGGCGATGAAATGAGTAGGGATTATTGCATAAACTCAGTGGTTGTAACAAAAGATTTCATATCTTTGCCTTTGTAACCCAAGCACTGATAAATACTTGCAAATCTTAACTCTCATACCATCAAACACTGACAGACGACTTGAAATAGTTTGTTACTATATACCCATCGTTAGCAAACAAGGCGATAGGGTTATAAAGGCCAATATAAATAGATAACTTGTTTGTCCAAATTGATTTTAAGGAGCTAATAATGAAAACTCTACAAAAAACGCTACTTGCACTAGCAGCTGGTTCTTTGTTAACTGTTGGCGCACAGGCCGCTACTTCTTATAGCAACGGTTACACTGGTCAGCCGTATGTCGGCGTCAAAGTCGGTCAGTTTGATCTAGATATCGACAATGCAGATGATCCAACTGCTTATGGTGTCTACGGTGGTTATAACTTCGATCAAAACTTTGGTGTCGAAGCAGAGTATGTAGGTTCAGATGATGCTGATTACAGAAACGGTGATCTTGATGCCAAAACTTATGGCGCATATGGTACGGCACGCTACCAGTTCCCAAATACTGGCTTATACGCTAAAGGTAAGCTAGGGGTTGCTAAAACTGAAGTAGAAGGTGATTACACCGTTGGTCCAGTCAAAGTTTCGAGATCTAGCAGCGACACAGGTCTTGCTGGTGGTGTAGGTCTTGGTTACTCAGTGAACCCTAACTTTGGTGTCGAAGCTGAATACTCAATGATGGACAGTGATGTCGATGCCAAGCTACTTACTGTTGGCGCTCAGTTGAAGTTCTAAAGCCAAAACGATTTATCAGCTAAACGAGTGAGAGAAGATGGCAATAATAATCTTTTCTCATTCAGATACTTTACAGACAAATAATTAAAAATATAACCCTAGGGGAATACTATGAAAACTTTACAAAAAACGTTACTTGCATTAGCAGCTGGTTCTTTATTAAGCATGGGTGCACAAGCTGCCGTATCTTATGGCAACGGTTACACTGGTCAGCCATACGTTGGTGTAAAAGTCGGTCAGTTTGACCTAGATGTAAACGGCGCTGATAAGCCAACTGCTTATGGTGTCTATGGTGGTTACAACTTTGATCCTAACTTTGGTATCGAAGCAGAATATGTAGGTTCAGGCGATGCCGATTATTATAACGGTGATATCGATGCCAAGAGCTATGGCGCTTATGGTACTTATCGTTATCAGTTCCCAAATACTGCGCTATATGCCAAAGGTAAGCTAGGTGTTGCTAAGACTGAAATCGAAGGTAACTATATCGTTGAAGACTCTAATAGAAAAACTATTTCTAACGATGATACCAGCCTTGCAGGTGGTGTAGGCCTTGGTTATTCGGTTAACCCAAACTTCAGTGTTGAAGCTGAATATGACATGTTAGGTAGCGACGCAGATCTTATGACTGTTGGTGCTCAGCTAAAATTCTAAGTTTTTGATTAGCAGTATGATAACTAAAAAACGCACCCTATGAGGTGCGTTTTTTTGTACGATAAAAAGCACTGTAAGCGTCATTAAAAAAGAGTGCATTCGAAATAAGGTTCTGTTAATATCTCGAATTCGACAATAGTTCAGCTAACTTATATGCTCTGTTATTTTCATTCAGATGGTATTTTTAGTTTTATTTAACAGGAAGATATATGAATACTTTACAAAAAGCTTTAATCGCCCTATCAGTTGGCTCTTTATTGAGTGTCAGCGCGCAAGCGGCAGTTAACTATGCAGGTCAGCCGTATGTTGGCGTAAAAGCTGGTAAGTTCATGGTAGATGCTGATGATCTAGATGATCCTACTGCTTATGGTATTTATGCTGGTTATAACTTTGATCCTAACTTTGGTGCTGAAGTTGAATATGTAGGCTCTAGTGACACTGATGTTGATACAGGTACCAGACTTCTTAAAGGTGAATATGACCTTAAAACTTATGGTGCTTACGGTACTTACCGTTATCAATTCCCTAATACTGGTTTATATGCCAAAGGCAAGTTAGGTTTTGCTAAAGCTGAGATTGATGCGTCTTTAAGTGACGTACTTGGAAACACTATTAGTGAAAGCGATAGCGATAGTGGTGTTGCTGGTGGTATTGGTTTGGGTTATAACTTTAACCCTAGCATGAGCGTTGAAGCTGAATATGATTATGTCGCTGAAGATATTACTCTATTGACTTTAGGTGCTCACATTAAGTTTTAATAAGTTGATTAAAGAAAAAAGAAACGATCGCTTTGGCGGTCGTTTTTTTATGCTCTAATTTTTAATATATGTTTCTCATATTTTTCGAAGTATACACATCATATATTGATGATTTTTAAGAAATTATTAACACCAAAAATGTGCTACATTAAAAGTTAGAATGATAAAGATAGGGAATGTAGTGATGATGGAGATGCTGTGGATGATTGAACCTTGGCACTGGTTAGTCTTAGGTTTTATATTGCTGATCATTGAGATGTTTGTGCCGACATTCGCCAGCCTTTGGTTTGGTGCCGCTGCCATCATCGTTGCCGCGCTTTCGTGGCTATTGCCTATTTCTGTCTCTGTGCAAATTATTATTTGGTTGGTGCTTTCTGCCATATTCTTGCTGGCATGGTTCAAGTTTATTAAACCCTTATCAGTAGATCGCACCAAAGCAGGCTTGGGTGGTAGTGTTATCGTTGGTGAAACTGGCATGATTATCGTCCAGCCACAGCCAGATAGAGCGGGCACCGTCAGATTCAGTGTTCCTATTGTTGGGGCAGCGGAGTGGATGTGTCGCACTACGGGTGAGCCGGTGGCGGTCGGAGATCGAGTGGTGGTGACCGATATTGTCGGTAATGAGCTGATTGTGAGCAGTATGAAATCGCAGGCAGCGATTAATAAAGAGATGCAATTATAATAATAAGGATGAATTATGGAAAGCTTCAGCATTGTCATGGTGGTTTTGGTTGCACTGGTTGTCTTTACGGTTTTCAAAGGCGTTCGAATCGTGCCACAAGGCTATAAGTGGGTGGTGCAGCGATTGGGCAAATATAGCCAAACACTAGAGCCGGGTCTCAACCTTATTATCCCTTTCGTTGATGATGTCGCTTATAAAGTGACGACCAAAGACATTGTTCTTGATATTCCCTCACAAGAGGTCATTACGCGAGACAACGTTGTTATTATTGCCAACGCCGTGGCTTATATTAATATCGTGCGCCCAGATAAGGCCGTTTATGGTATTGAAGATTATGAATATGGTATTCGTAATTTGGTGCAGACGTCACTACGTTCAATTATCGGTGAGATGGATCTTGATAGTGCATTGTCTAGCCGTGATGAAATCAAAATGAAGCTAAAGCATGCGATATCAGAAGATATTGCGGACTGGGGTATCACCCTAAAGACAGTAGAAATTCAAGATATTAATCCATCGCAAACGATGCAAGCATCAATGGAAGAGCAGGCGGCGGCAGAGCGTCTGCGCCGTGCGACAGTGACTCGTGCTGATGGTCAAAAGCAAGCGGCTATCTTAGAGGCAGATGGACGTTTAGAGGCGTCACGTCGTGATGCCGAAGCACAAGTGGTATTGGCGAGAGGTTCTGAAGAGTCTATTCGCTTGATTACTAATGCAATGGGCGAGGAAGAGATGCCTATTGTTTACTTACTTGGTGAGCAATATATTAAGGCGATTCGTGAGCTGGCAGAGTCTGACAATGCAAAAATGGTGGTATTACCTGCTGATATTTTAAGTACGATAAAGGGTATGGTGGGTGATAAGCTTAAGGTTTAATAAGTAACGTATAGCCATGTGCTATAGCATTAACTCTTAAAATGGTCAGTGAGCTTATTAGGCGCTGACTATTTTTTCGACTGTCAATTGTGCTGAACGCTACATCTAATAAATTACTCATATCGTTCGTTTAACAAGAATAAAATATATATCAGGGATAAAAAATGACGATACAAAATATTAATACAGAAATTATTCAAACAAAAGACTTTATCCAAGGCACGGCACTACCTTATACCGTGCTCGATGATACGCATATCAATGCTGCGTATCCTGAGAGGAAGCTTGAGGTTAGAGGGGGTGGTTTTGGCTCAGATGCAGCGGCTCATCCAACCAATGCCAATCAATTTTATGTGCTCACCGATCGCGGTCCCAATGCAGATTTCGAAGGTAGTGCAGGCAAGGGTAAACAGTTTTTAGTACCTGATTATACACCGCGCATCGGATTGTTTGAGCTACAAGCAGCTGGGCAAATTATTAAGATCAAAGAGATACTACTAAAAGACGCAAATGGCAATCCTATCTCTGGGCTACCAAATCCACAAGCACTCGGCGGAACTAATGAAGTCCCTTACGATGTCGACGGCCAGCCGATGACCATGAATCCCAATCTACCTTTTGATGCAGTGACCAATCCTATCAAAAACGATCTCAATGGTTTAGATCCTGAAGGTCTTGCTGCGCTCACAGATGGCAGTTTTTGGATCAGTGATGAGTATGGTCCTCATTTGGTTCATTATAATGCGCAGGGGGTGGAGATTGAGCGTATCAATGCATTTGCCAGCGATCAGCGCAATAATGTAATGGATAATGGTCAGCCGATTTTACTACCAGCAGAATTTACCAAACGTCGTGCAAATCGCGGTATGGAAGCATTAACGATTACTCCAGATCAGAGCACACTGGTGGGTATTATGGAGTCTTCTATGGACAACCCTGATCAGTCAGGTCGTGTCGCCAGTTTGACGCGCATCGTCACTATCAATCTATACTCTGGTCAAATAGCACAGTATTTGTATCGTCTCGATCATGCTCACCATGTGACTTCGGGTATCGTTGCGATTAATAATCACGAGTTTTATTTGATTGAACATGATCGCAGGTTTCCGCTACAAGTCCAGTCTGCGCAAAAGCTCATTTATAAAATTGACCTCTCGCAGGCGACTGATATTGAGAATATTTTAAATACAGATAATATCACGCAAGATCATGTATTAGGTTTAACGATCAATGGACAAACGCTTGAGCAGCTTATTGCAGCAGATGAAAAAAATTGGCAATTGCTGAAGGAATTGGCTATCAAACCAGTCAAGAAAATCTTGGTCGTCGACGTTCTCGCGACTGTAGAGTATCCGCATGATAAGTTAGAAGGTTTGTGGTTGCGTCAAGACGGCTCATTGGGTTTACTGAATGACGATGACTTTGCGATGACGGATTCAATGATTGCCAATGCTAAAAGCACAATTGAGCAGAAATATTTGGACAGTGAAAAAACAATAGAAGATGCAAATAGGCTATATATGGTGATGCCTTCTGAATGTGGTGATGGCTACTGAGTAGGCTAGGGCATGTCCTCAATTCAATTGATCATACCTAAACGGGCTAAAAATGGCTAAATTTGCCAAACATCGTTAAATAGCTGGTTAATATCCCGATATTATCTGCGCTATTTTCCTCGTTTGACTGCAATTTATCTCATTTTTATCACCATTTTTGAAATGAGGACACGCCCTAGAGGTATTTTTCGTCAATCATCAGCTTTATTAAACACCATAAAAAAGACCTCGAATAAGGTCTTTTTTATGGCTGCTTTTAATGTATGGAATCACTCAATCAAATAACTTTTGAGAAACGGTTCTTATGTTTTTTCTCAAGATATTCATCAAATACCATGGCGACGTTACGACCTAATAATCGACCTTTTGGTAGCACGCGAATACCAGCCGCGTCCATATCGATGAGCTTGTCTTCTTGCATGGCGCCAAGCTGTTGAATCTCATTGATAAAGTAAGTGATGGCATCAATACCAAATTTTTGATTGACGTCTTTAAAATCGATATAGTCGTGACAGAGTAGATTCATAATCACATATTCACGCAAGCGATCTTTGATGGATGTTTTGATGACTTTTACCGCAGGCATGGCAGCCGAGTTACTTTGTGCAGCATCGATGCTCGCTTGATAAACTGATAAATCTGTATCATTTTGCAAAATATAGCGGGTATTGGCATTGGCAATTTGACTGATAGAGGAGACGCCGAAGCCCAATAAATCACAATCGCCCATGATGGTATAACCTTGAAAGTTACGATGCAGTTTGCCCTCACGCTGCGCCACGGCTAATTCATCATCAGGCTTGGCGAAGTGATCAATACCGATATATTGATAGGCAGCTTCGGTCAGCGTATTGATGGTATTACCAAGCATCGTAAGCTTGGCCGCTGGATCTGGCAAATCGGCTTCTTTAATCTGGCGCTGGGCTTTAAAACGTTCTGGCAAGTGTGCGTAATTAAATACTGACAAGCGATCCGGCGACATCTCGATGATACGGCGCACCGTTTTATCCAAGGTTGCGGGTGTTTGATGCGGTAAACCATAAATCAGGTCGATATTGATAGAATGAAAACCTAGATCCCGCGCCTCATTTAACACATTTTCAATGAGCTCTGCTGAATGTACACGGTTGACGGCGATTTGTACTGTTTCATCAAGGTCTTGTACACCTAAACTGACACGGTTAAAGCCAAGGTTACGCAATACTTTTAACGTCTCGCCACTCAGCTCACGTGGGTCAATTTCAATAGAGTAATCGCCTTTGTCTTCAGGTAAGAATTCAAACTGAGTTTGTAAAAACTCCCACAGTTGAACCATTTCTTCATCACGCAAAAATGTTGGCGTACCCCCACCCAAATGCAGCTGTTTAACGAGGGGTTTGCTACTACCTTCTGGGACAGGTAGAAGGCGGCGTTTGTGCTTAATCTCAGCGATTAAATACTGCAAATAATCGCCTGAGTCGCTATTTTTCTTGGTGATAATTTTATTGCAAGCGCAGTAATAGCAGAGGTGACGACAGAATGGAATATGAAAATATAAAGACAGTGGTGCACGAGCTTCACGGTTCTGAAGAATCTTTGCCTCAAGACCATCAGAGATGGGTGAGAACTCTAAAGCGGTCGGATAGGAGGTATAACGTGGTCCTGAACGATTGTATTTATTAATAATAGCTTCATCAAATGCAGGTAGCTGCTTACTCATCATACTGCCACGCGTACTGGCATAAGGACTTTCTGATTGCATAACAGGGCGTGTCGTGGTCGGTTGCTCTCCTGCACGATTGTAAGGTTGCTGAGTATTTGATTCTGAATGTTCTGTCATGCGGTACTCCTCGTTTTGACCTTGAGTATTACTGTTCTTACATCTCTAACGACCAAATATTTAAAAGCCAGTAGGTGTTTGATAGATCGTTAATAACCATAATAAGTCTGTTATCAATAATAATTTTCACAGCGCTATATGCTGCTAAAGTTATAGCCATCAATAAGCACTAGTATAACAAATCCTTGTTTACAGTGGGGTGGTCGGTGAGTTTTCTTAATAATGAATCGACGATCTGCACACAGGCTGCTTCCATAAAGTAAAAAAGACCTCAGCATATATCTGAGGTCTTTTTATCACTAATTTAAGCTATCACTAATTTAAGTTACGTCAAACTTATTCTTTTAGCTGGATTTTATTGCCAACGGCTTGCTTGCTAACGTCATTAGCATTGAAGGGTAAGCGAATCCATTCTTTAGCTGA
>NZ_JADQAH010000073.1:0-2161 GCF_022129225.1 Psychrobacter sp. Ps7
AGACTCTCAAAAGCTGGTTCGTCGAGCACAGTATGCCACGCTCTATCATGCTGTTTGCTGTCTGGAACATTATCAATACTGCTTGATTGTAGCGACTTAGCGATTTGTGCTTGTGATTCAGCATCTGCTTGGCTACTTGCAACACTTTGTACGCCGTTCCCATTAGCGTTGGCTGGATGGTTTGGATGGTCAAGAGAAGCAAGCTCATTTCTAAACTCAAGCTCGCTATACAGCTCGCGCAATTCATCTATATGAGCACAAGGATTGGTATCGATTTTTAAATCATTCCAGTCTTGACCGATATCTAAGTCTGTGACGATAGTGGCCAGTTTGGCATTGAATGGAATTTCCTCTGCATGCTCAATCAAGCCTTTAGCGCCGCGTCCTTTAATAAAGCCAATATGCTTTAACATATTGTCGATATCACCGTACTCAACGAGTAAGTCTTTCGCCGTCTTTTTACCGATACCGGGCACGCCTTTAATACCGTCAGAGGCATCACCCATTAAGGTCAAAAAATCAATCATTTGGTTTGGATTAATACCGAATTTTTCGATGACCGCTTGGGTGTCTGTTACTTTGCCCGTGAAGCTGTCTTCCAATATGACGCAGTCATTGACCAGTTGCATCATGTCTTTATCGCCGGTTGAGATAACCACATGATGACCTTGCTCGACCGCACGGTGCGCCAGTGTGCCGATAATATCATCTGCTTCTGCACCTTCGATGCGTAACAGTGGAATGCCCAAAGCGGTTACCAAGCGATGGATATAAGGAATTTGCTCCACCAGCTCTATGTCGATGGGCGGACGAGCCGCCTTGTAATCAGCAGACATATGATGGCGAAAAGTGGGTGACTTGGTATCAAAACAGACCGCCATGTGAGTAGGATGATATCGACGCATCAGTTTTAGTAGCGCATTAAGCGTGCCACGGATGGCATTCGTTATCAGCCCTTGCGAGTTTTGCATGGTTTTTGGCAAGGCGTGATACGTGCGAAACAGATAATAAGAGCCATCAACCAAAATAAAAGGTGGCTGATTTTTGTCCACGTGACTGGTGTCCATAGTCGCTACGTTGGGCATGGTATCAAAATTTGGTAAGGCTTTAGGGTCAAGCGCTTGATGCGAATTGTGGTTATTGTCTGCGGAGGAGTCGGTCATATGGTCAGTCATAAAGGTCACTTATTATTAGGTATCAGATAGAGGCAATATCAGATAAAACGATGTTTCCATTATAACGATAAAATCAGACCTTGCCGAACTTCTCGATAGTTATGATATTTCTACTGCTGACAGACGCTCATAAAAAAAGAACCCAGTATTCACTGAGTTCTCTTATAGATAAAGCCGACATTGTTATTGTTAAAAATCTATCTCACTTCTGAAGTCACTTCACTATCGATATTACCGTGAGTCGCTTTAGAATATGGGCAAACTTTATTGGCTTTTTCGACCAACTTTTGGAACTCATCCGCTGATAGCTCTGTGTTTTCAGCAGTAACATGAATTTTCACGGCTAATTGAAAATCTAAGCCTTCACCTTTCATTAAATCTACGGATACTTCAGTGGTAGAGTCAAACTTTGCTTTTTCTGCCCCTTTGACCGCAGCAAGTGCCCCATCAAAGCAAGCTGCATAGCCCATCGCAAATAACTGCTCTGGATTATTACCGTCTTTATCAGAGCCGGGTGCGACCATATTAATCGTCAAATCACTGTCTTGAAGACTAGCATTGCCTGTACGGCCGCCAGTAACTGTTGCTTTGGTGGAATATAGTGTTTTCATAACATATCCTTTGTTGTGAGTTTTTATGTTTTAGCAATAAATTTTGATAGGAGATTCAGCATAACAAACCAGTGCATGGGCAATATAGGTCAGTCGTAAGTATATACTGTGGATTTGTAAGTGAACTGTTAGTAGAATCTTTAGCTGCATTTAACTATCGCAGGAAAAGCTTAATCGCTATAAGTAACAGAAGTATTAATGTAATATAGGAATATAGCTGTAAAAAAATAAAGTTATCAAAATAGATGATAAAAAATCTAACCAATAAAGGTCTTATTCGATGAATAAATCAATGGTGTTACCTATTGCACTTTCTTTGCTAACATTTACCCTTGCTGGCTGCGGTGGGGAGGATGATGGTATTTATGGTTCGGG
>NZ_JADQAH010000025.1:0-44215 GCF_022129225.1 Psychrobacter sp. Ps7
TCTCGCTTGTGCCTATATCTGGCTGAAATTATGAATGTTCAACACGCCCTAATAAAAGATTAGAGTATTTTAGAATTATTAAGTTATAACAGATAAGTATCTGCCTGCTATCTCTAAAAAATACTGAGAGCAATTTAAAAAATATCAGAATAAAAAACTAGATATTAGTTTTGTACGTGTATCTTATTTGTACTGTCCAGTCATATTCGGGAAATAAAGCACTTTAATTGTTGTTTTAGTGTCAAAAAGGCATTAGTATTCATCTCAGGACACGACTTTTATAATCATAAAGTTATGCGCAGCAATGCTAAATATTGATTATTTAAGTAGTAAAACAACAAGGACGTTTGGAGATACACAATGCGCAATACTTTTCATTTAAAAACCCTTGCAGTAGCGATTGCCGCTTTTTCTGTAGCTAGCGTAACCAATGCTGCTGGTCTTGACCGTTCAGGTCAGGATGTCACAGCCTTCCTCCAAGATGGCACCTATGCTGAAGCTGTTTACACCTATATCGATGCTGATGTTAGTGGTTATGATAATGGCCGTGTCGCTACCGATGATGCAGGTTATGTTCAAGGCAATAAGACTGGCGATATCGCTGAGTATTACGATTTCTTCCGTTATGGCGTAAAAGCGGATGTCAACGATACGTTTAGTGTCGGTATTTTATATGATGAGCCATTTGGTGCAGCAGCAGCTTACACTGGAGATAGTAACTTTACAGGTGCTCCAACTGCAGCAATAGATGGGCTTATCGCCTCACAACTAAACGGAAAAGTTCCTGGGCAAACAATTACTAGCGCTGAAGGTCTCGATACATACGTTACAGGGGTTCAACAACAATTAGAGACGGGTAGAGAGCAAGTTAGACAAGCTGAAGCAGCCATTGCAGGAAACCCGGCTCTTGAACCAGTTTTACGTCCACAGATTGATGCCGGTAAAGCACAAATTGCAGCCGGTGAAGCACAGCTAGCTCCTTTAGAAGGGTTAAATGGTTATGCTGCTGGTCAGCTTGCTAATAATGAAGGCACGAACGTTGAAGTACGTTCTGAAAGTATCACGGCTATTTTAGGTGCCAAATTTGGTGCTAATAAAGAGTTCCAAGTTTATGGCGGCCCCGTTGCTCAGCGGATTCAAGCTGATGTCAAATTGCGTGGCAGTGCATATGGACCTGCCACTGGTTATACCTCACATATTAGTCCAGATCAAGACTATGGTTATATAGTAGGTGCATCATATAGCAAACCTGAAATTGCTTTAAAAGCGGCGTTGACCTATCGTTCAGAGATTGATCATAGTATGAAGATCGCTGAAACGTATCCGTTAGCAGGTTTATTAGCGGGTGACCCAGCAGCAGCCAGCCAAACTACGGCCATGGAAATCACTACACCGCAGTCAGTAAACTTTGATTTTCAAACCGGTATTAACCCAACAACCTTAGCCACTGCCAAAGTACGCTGGGTACCATGGAGCGACTTTTCTATTGTACCGCCGTTATATAATCAAGTAAGTAAAAACAACCCTACCTATGGTCCTGATGGATTAGCACTCGTAGAATATGATGATGATCAATGGCAAGTAGAGCTTGGTCTTGCCAAGCGTGTTGCGCCAGCGCTTGCAATTAGCGGTACCGTTGGTTGGGATAGTGGTGCTGGCAACCCTGTCACTTCGTTAGGTCCTATTGAAGGCTATTACAGCGCTGGTTTGGGTGCAAAGTATAACGTGACAGAAAACTGGGCAGTATCAGCGGGCGGCAAATACTTATGGTTTGGTGATGCAAAAGGTCAGTTACCGACTAAGCAGATAGTTGGTGATTTCCAAGATAATGATGGATATATTTTTGGTGTGAAATTATCTTACCAAGATAATTAATAGCTATTGATTGTCATTAATGATGGATAAATGAAAGAGCGACTCTCAGTGGGTCGCTTTTTTAATGGATGATCAAAATAGGAGTTGATAATAAATATTTTTGTTGATGCTATGAAAAGTCTGCTAGCAACAGACATAACCATAATTGCCATAAAATAACATCAAATCAAAAAAAATAAAGTGTTCATAAACTTTTAAGAGAAGTAACAGGTTCTTTTGACAGCTTTTTTTAGACGATTTCTAAGACGGCAGTGATTGGTTTCTTGCCCGCAATTAAACGATATTTGCCTCAAACATAAGCCACAACATCATTGAATTATTACGATCATAAGTATATTTCAGCTGAAATATACGCTTCTTGAAACACACTTAAGTCCAAGACTCATTGACCTCTCAGCGCTAACAGTATGTCTTCTTATAGGTGATCTTATACATCGATGTCTTTATGGCGCTCAGTACTTTGCCGATGCTAATAGACATTATAACGGCAATATCTCTAACTTATTAGCCGTACATTAGTAGTTATGCTTACCATCGCTTTTTATACCATTTTTCTTCAAGTTCAGACTGGGAAAGTCGACGCAGTTGCTATCTATTGGGGTTTTAATTACCCCAGGCTGTGAGCCTTCCTTTATTACCTCAGAATACTTTCTCATACAGCATCATGTTTTTTTAAAATATAACTGTATATTGAATGGTTATAATTTAATCATTTATTTACCTTCGAGATTTGAATTGCGTTATCAATTTATGTATTAGAGCTAATAGCTCTCAATAAAAAAACCTCGCCAATGATGGCGAGGTTTTTTTATAGTGATAATTATATCGATAAGCTTATTTATTTAAATTGAGTTCCATTTCTTTAAATTTCGCAGTAACAGAGGCTTTTGGACCGCCTGTCATGATACTTACCGCAAAAATGGCGATTGTACTTAAGATAAAGCCTGGAACGATAGCATATAACCAGCTATTGAGTGCCATGCCGTTCATCTGGAAAGGACCGTAAATCCATAGAATAACCGTCAATGCACCAACGACCATACCAGCAACTGCACCATTACGGTTCATACCGCGCCAGATTAGGCTGAAAATAACCAACGGTCCAAATGCGGCACCAAACCCTGCCCAAGCGTTAGAAACCAAATTCAATACTGAGCTTTCTGGATTAGACGCCAGTAAAATGGCAACAACGGCGACAATGATTACGGAAATGCGGCCGACCAATACTTGACGCGCCTCAGGTGCATCTTGATCAAAAAACAACTTATAGACATCTTTAGTCAATGAGCTTGATACCACCAATAGCTGTGATGAGATGGTACTCATAATCGCAGCTAAAATTGCCGCTAATAAGAAGCCTGAAACCAATGGATGGAATAAAAACTGCGTAAATACTAAAAAGATGGTTTCAGGATCATCTAAAGTCATCGCTGTCTTTTGCACATACGCACGACCAGCAAAACCTGTCATCAGTGCCCCGATAAGGCTGACAATCATCCAGCTCATACCGATGTTACGAGCAGTAGGGACATCTTTGACTGAGCGAATGGCCATAAAACGTACAATGATGTGTGGCTGACCAAAATAACCTAAACCCCATGCCATCAATGACACAATACCAAGGATACTCATACCATTAGTAATGTTAAGCAAGCTCGGATCGATATTTCTAACCGCTTGAGTGGTGGCTGAAATACCACCCAAATCAGTGAAAGCGACGACAGGAACAATGACCATCGCAAATAGCATGATGATACCCTGTACAAAGTCAGTCATTGAAACGGCTAAGAAACCACCGAATAACGTATAAGCAACGACAACGCCAGCGGTGACCCATAGACCAGTGCTATAAGAAAGATTGAGCGAGCTTTCGAAGAGTTTACCACCGCCTACTAGGCTTGCAGCAGTATAAACCGTGAAGAATAAAATGATAACCACGGCTGAGATAACACGCAGCATGTGCGACTTATCTTCGAAGCGGTTGGCGAAATAATCGGGTAGAGTGATGGCATTGTCAGCCACTTCGGTATAAACGCGAAGGCGCGGTGCCACGATAAGGTAGTTTAAAAATGCACCAAGTGTCAAACCAAGTGCGATCCATATACTCACGACACCGTCAGCATACATATAACCGGGCAAGCCAAGTAGTAACCAACCTGACATATCTGATGCACCTGCCGATAGTGCAGTGACTGCTGGACCTAAACTGCGTCCTCCTAACATATAGCCTTCAGTATCATTGGCTTGCTTAAAGTAAGCATAAATGCCAATACCAATCATCACTAAAAAATAGGCGCCAAGTGATACCAGCACGCCACTAGAAACTCCGTTCATATAAATTGTCCTTAACCAACATGGTTGGCGGTAATTATTTTAACTATAAAGATTAAGTGTTATAAGACGATGTCCCAAACAATATCTAAAGACGAAAAAAGCCATTAAGTAGGACATAATGGCTTTTATTCAATATCTGCTGTTAGTTTTATATGATTGATGCTGTTCTAGGGCTAATACGAATTCGCAGTGTTTAGAGGTCAATAAGAATGTCATATTACATCATATCGATTGCTCGCATTTGCGACTCATTTATCAGTATCGGCCACCTATATAACCAATCATTTAAAACCATTAAACCTACTATTAACCATCATATATTACTCGAAGTGTTCAATATATGACTATCAGTGTTCTTATAGTAAATTTTTGTTATAAAAACAACGTCAAGCGTATTATAACGCATGAGGGTCATAAATGCGAATAGCGTGCTTTTTAGATTCCATAGCACGCTCTAATCATCGTTTAGCGAGAGTCTTATTCAATAGGCGCTAACAAGTCTAACAAAGCTGTAACGCTGCTAGATTGCGTCAATTTCGGATTGATAACCACACCCAAATAGCGTTGTAACTCTATATTGTCTGCCATATCGATACGTTCTAAATCTTGACTGATCATCGTTTGCGGTAATACAGACCATCCCAGACCAACAGAAACCAACATGCGAATAGACTCAAGAGGATTGGTGCTCATCGTGGCATAGGGTTTCAGATTGTGCTTAGCAAATTCAGCCAAGGTAATTTGACTGGTAAAGGTGTTGGCAGACGGTAAAATAGCAGGATAGCGTGCCAATTGCTCTAGTGTCACATTAGATTTGGTCGCTAAAGGCGATAGCGTACCTGTCATAAAGTAAAGAGGGTCTGACCATAGCGTATGATAGGTCAAGCGCTTATCATAAACGGGCGGCAGTGTTAAAAATGCTAATGATAAATCGCCATCGAGTACGGCTTTGTGCGCTTTTTCTGAATCAACAAAATGTACTTCTAGTTGTACGGCAGGATAAGCTTGGATAAAATGCTTAAGTACAGGCGCTAAATGGTGCAAGCCAATATGATGACTGGTACCGATCACTAATTTGCCAGATACGATATGCTGAGAGTGTTGCAGATTAATCTTAAAATTCTCATAATCTTCTAGCCAACGCTTGGCGTGCGGCAGCATTTCATTGGCTGCTTGGGTCGGTACAATGCCGCGTCCCACCGTATCAAACAAAGTAATGTTGAATTCATCTTCCAAATTTTTGATGCGTTTACTGACGGCAGGCTGTGTGATAAACAGTTTTTCTGCGGCACCTGAGATGCTGCCAGTGTGCATAACGGTAACGAATGTCGTCAAGTTTGTGGTGTTCAAACGGATGTCCTTAGCTACTTTGCGAGCTATAAATAAAAGTTGGCTGACCCAATCACAATGTATTAGAAATAAAAGTTTGCGTCTGGGCAAAAATCATCAATTATTATTATAGGATTAGCCTGCTATAATCACAAGACATCAAGACGTATTGTGACATATTTATTCTATTAAATTGACTATTCGCAGCTCATCGCAGGTTTTAAGCGCTGATAATGGTCATCAATGTAAAATCACCAATATAAAAATATCGATTTTGATACAAGCGCCGCTGACGATGCCGCTGCGTATAAAATTTTTACCATAGACTATAGTCGAGTCAACTTAAAAGTAGTACAAGGCAACCGAGTGTAGATGTATATTTAATACTTCAAGCGAGGTTAACGCAGTAATACTTTTATAGTGGAATGACTATAAGCAAGTAAAAAAACCAGTAATTAGTAACTAATAAAGGATAGCAACATGGCAGGTCAAACGTTATATGACAAACTTTGGAATGCTCACGAAGTCACCAAGCGTGACGATGGTTCGAGCCTGATTTATATCGACCGCCATCTGTTGCATGAAGTGACCAGTCCGCAAGCATTTGAAGGCTTGGAATTAGCCAATAGAGCACCGTGGCGCCTGTCGGCTAATATCGCCAGTCCTGATCATAACGTACCCACAGTCACTAAAGAGCGTTTAGAAGGCGTGCCTGGAATTAAGGATAAAGTATCACGCTTGCAGGTAGTAACCTTGGATGAAAATTGCGCCAAATTTGATATCGCTGAGTTTACGATTAATGATGCTCGTCAAGGCATTTTACACGTCGTTGGCCCTGAGCAAGGTTTGGTGTTACCGGGTATGACGGTTGTTTGTGGTGATTCTCATACCGCTACTCATGGCGCGCTGGGCTGCTTAGCGCACGGTATCGGCACATCAGAGGTTGAGCATGTATTGGCAACGCAGTGCTTAATTCAAAAGAAATCAAAAAATATGCAAATTCGTGTCACTGGTAAGCTTGGTGCTGGCGTGACTTCAAAAGACGTGGTACTTGCTATCATTGCAAAGATTGGCACGGCTGGCGGGACAGGTCATGCTATCGAATTTGCTGGGCAAGTATTTGAAGACATGAGTATGGAAGGTCGCATGACCGTTTGTAACATGGCGATCGAAGCGGGTGCTCGCGTGGGTATGGTTGCGGTCGATGACACAACCATCGAGTATGTCAAAGGTCGTCCTTATGCGCCAACCTCTGAGCAATGGGCGCAAGCGGAAGCTTACTGGCGTACCTTATATTCAGATGATGACGCGGTATTTGATACTGTGGTTGAGTTGGATGGTAGCCAAATAGCGCCACAAGTCTCTTGGGGAACCTCTCCTGAAATGGTTGTTGATATCACGCAGTCAGTACCAACTCCTGACCAAGCCACTGATGAAGCGCAAGAAGAGGGCTGGTTACGTGCTTATACCTATATGGGTTTAGATGCTGGGCAAAAGATTACCGATATCCAGCTTGATCGTATTTTTATTGGTTCATGTACCAATTCGCGTATCGAAGATTTGCGTGATGCCGCCGCAGTCATTAAAGGTCGTAAAGTCGCTGACAATATCAAAGAAGCCATCGTTGTGGCAGGTTCTGGGCAAGTGAAGTTGCAGGCTGAAGCAGAAGGCTTAGATGCCTTGTTTACTGAGGCTGGATTTGAGTGGCGTGAGCCGGGTTGTTCGATGTGTCTTGCCATGAATGCGGATAAGCTTGAGCCACAAGAGCACTGCGCTTCAACGTCTAACCGTAACTTTGAGGGCCGTCAGGGCAATGGTGGTCGTACGCATTTAGTCAGTCCAGCGATGGCAGCAGCGGCAGCATTGGCGGGTCACTTTGTCGATGTAAGAACGTTTTAACTTTGCATTTCTATAGAGCATAAAAATGAAAATGCTGTTTGTTTTATTTTGCTTATTGGGTAGCTCTCAGCTAGCGATGGCTAGTGATTACTGTAATGGAAGATTTGCCTATTGTGTCGATGTGCCAAATCAACTGATATGGTTGCCTGAGGCAGATAATGGTGATGGTCGTCATTTTAAGTTACCCAATTCTAATGCCACTATTTTGGTCTTTGGGAGTAATACACCAACTGTTTTCTTTTATACCGATAGTGATTATCTAAAAGAGAAGCAGCATCGATATAAAACAGGAATGACAGTTACTTACGAGCTGTTAAAAGATAAAACCTATACAGCAAGCGGCTATAGAAAAGACGGTCAAGTTTTTTATCATGTTATTAAAGTTAAGGATGGTCAGGAAGCAGTATTACATCTGAATTATCCTGAAAGTGAAAAAACTAAAATGACAAGTATTGTTAAACAAATGGCACGCTCTTTTGAGATTCATTAGACCGTCAAAAAATTTTACGTTAGTAATTGATACTTTAAGGAAAACTCATGCAAGCTTATAACACTCAAACGGGTATCGTTTGCCCATTAGATCGTGCAAACGTCGATACCGATCAAATTATTGCCAAGCAGTTTTTAAAGTCTATTAAACGCACAGGTTTTGGCGTCAATCTTTTTGATGATTGGCGTTATCTTGACGAAGGCTATCCGGGTCAAGACAATAGCACCCGCGTTATCAATCCAGAATTTGTGCTAAATAAGCCGCGTTATCAAGGCGCGACGATTTTGCTGGCACGCCGCAACTTTGGTTGTGGTTCTAGTCGTGAGCATGCGCCTTGGGCGTTGTCTGAATATGGTTTTCGTACGGTGATTGCACCAAGCTTTGCCGATATTTTTTATAACAATTGCTTTAAAAATGGCATGCTACCAATTGTCTTGGACGAGGCAATTGTAGATACATTAATGAAAGACACGCTTGCTAATAAATGCTATGAGCTAACCGCAGATCTTGAACGCCAAGTCGTCGTCACCTCAACAGGTGAAGAATATGCATTTGACGTAGATGCTTTTCGCAAACATTGCTTGTTAAATGGGCTTGATGATATTGGTTTAACCTTGCAGCAAAGCGATGCCATTAAAGATTATGAGCATAAGATGATGCAAAAAACACCATGGATATTTAACGATGTACGAGCATAAATCATGAATCTGCAAGCCATTACTCATAAAACTGCTGAACAGTAATAATGTAACGTTGAGTTATGGCGGTGAACTGGCTAAAATGAAGGGTAGTTTTTTTACGATATTTTATTATTTCTCTCATAAATAGTAGCCGCCATTATGAATAAAAAACGTTATGTTTTATGGACAAGTACGGTTGTTGCCGCAAGCTTATTATTGTCAGGCTGTCAGCTATTGACTGGGTATCAGAAAATAGATGAGGCAGAAAACGCCAAAGCATGGGCAGGTAAGATTCAACCGATTGCGGGTGAAGTCAATATTGCCTGTATAGGAACTTATCATTGTGAAATCGCAAGGATAGATAAGACACGAGTGATAGGGGCTGATACGCATGAGCCTATCAATCCTGCCATGCTGGTCGCGATGAAAGATATGAGTGCAAAGGGCAAAAGTCATACCAGCAGTCATACCAACAATAAGCATGCACAAACATCAATGCATGCAAACATAGATATGACACCACTCGCTCATAAAAATGAGATTAAAATTGTACCTTTGTCTGCCTCAGGCATGCCGGGTCTAACCAATTATTATGCGCGGGTAAAACCTGCAAAACGCGAAGTACAGGTGAATTTCTATCCAGAAAACAATCTGGGCTATGTTGAGCGTTTTACTTTAATTCACGATTTTATTGAGGCGGATACTTATCAATTACGGGCTTATCAGAAAAAGTCTAACGATAATTCTGGCAGTTTATTAGACACCGCTTCACCACAGCCGCTATGTGTTGATCTGTATCAAGGCAACACTGTACAGCGCCGATTTTGTAAAGAGCTGTCTGCTGAGCATCAAGGAGAGTTTGTAGAAACTCGTATCGTGAAAGCATTGCCTGCATCATCGAAAGTAAAAGCCAAAGCTTAAAGCCTATTTGATTTTCAAAAATAGTAAATTGATCACGATTTTTTGTGCTATTGAAGGCACTAAAATCGTTTTTAGGAAAATATCGTAAATTTGTAGTATTAGGGTGAGTCCTCAATCCAATTGATTATCCTCTAAATGAGTTAAAAATGGCTAAATTTTGCCAAACATCGTTGAATAGCGTATCAATATCTCGATATTATTTGCGCTACTTTCCTTGTTTGACGGCAATTTTTATCACCATTTTTAAAATGAGGATATGCCCTAACATAAATAAAAAACTACCTACCCACAAGGATTAGTATGGCAACGATTTTAACATTAGCGGGCGATGGTATCGGTCCCGAAATCATGACTCAAGCCATTGACGTACTGAATGCGGTCAATAAGAAATTTGCGTTAGATTTGACACTTGAATCTGGATTGATTGGCGGTGTGGCCATTGACGCAACGGGTGAGCCTTTGCCAGATGAGACGCTAGACCGTGCCCGTGCAGCAGATGCGGTATTGTTAGGGGCGGTCGGTGGTCCTAAATGGGATGGTATTGAACGCAGCAAGCGCCCTGAACGTGGTTTACTTAAAATACGTGGTGAGCTTGGTTTGTTCGCTAATCTACGTGTGGCAAAGCTTTACCCGCAGTTGGTCAATGCGTCTAGTATCAAACCTGAGATTATTTCAGGCTTGGATTTGCTTATCGTTCGTGAGTTAACGGGTGGTATCTATTTTGGTGAGCCACGTGGAATCCGCACACTAGAGAATGGTGAACAGCAGGGCTACAACACCATGGTCTATAGCACAAGCGAGATTCAGCGTATCGGTAAAGTTGCTTTTGAATTGGCAAAAACGCGTGCGCAAGCAGCAGGCACAGCAGCGAAAGTTTGCTCAGTGGACAAGGCAAACGTATTAGAAGTCACCGAACTGTGGAAGCAAACGATGACCCAAATGCAGCAAGCAGATTATAGCGACGTGGCGTTATCGCACATGTATGCTGACAATGCTTGTATGCAATTGATCAAGAATCCTAAGCAGTTTGATGTCATGGTGACAGGCAATATGTTCGGTGATATCTTGTCTGATGAAGCTGCTATGCTCACTGGATCTATCGGTATGTTGCCATCTGCCAGTCTTGATGAAGCAGGCAAAGGCATGTATGAGCCCTGTCATGGTTCAGCGCCTGACATTGCTGGGCAGGACAAAGCCAACCCATTGGCGACTATTTTATCGGTTGCGATGATGCTGCGTTATACTTTTAAGCAAGAAGCAGCGGCACAAGCGATTGAGCAAGCAGTGAGTGATGTCCTTGATGACGGTTTGCGTACGCTTGATATCTTGGACAGTAGTGAAGCTGGATTGAAGCAAGTAGGGTGCCAAGAGATGGGTCAAGCAGTGTTGGCTAAATTACTCTAGTCCCACTATGGTGATATAGATTGAATTTTCCCCTGTTTTATTTCGATAGGGAAAAATTCTCATATTTGTCGTTTATCGTCGTTCTAAACCCATAGTTTGCTCAGCAAATTATGGGTTTTTTTATGTTTATTATTAATCGCTTTCCAGCGGTAACATACTAAACCAGATAGTTGTAAAAAAGTACTTGTTTTAACACAGACACCGCAGGACAAGGGCTTTATTAACATAAAGCTGTTATATGCTCACAAGGTAATATGACACTATTAACAGCTTACAAACCACTAGAATCTCAGACTTTCACGTTAGAAGAGAGCTGATGAAAAGGTGTTTGAGTAAAGTTGGTTATGAAGGCGTTACAACTCAAAATAACAAGCCTTGATGACAACATAACAAAATAAAACTTATTATTTTTATAAAAAATTAGGAGCATGAGGTGTATCAATTAAAAAAAATCAGCACAGCAGTAGCGATGATTGGTTTTTCTACGGCAGTTTTCATGGGGCAGAGCGTTGCAGCACCACTGGATAGTGTCAATGCTAACAATCAAGCAACGACCAATAACTCTGACAACCAAACACCGACCAATAACGATGAAGCCAGTATTAGCAAAAATAATGCTAATAATGCTAATAAGGCGAATGCTAATGCTATTGAAGAAGTCAGCCCTGTGACCAATGGCGTTAGCCAAAAGCTAGCACGTGATAGCAAAACCGCAAATGCTTCGAACAAATTCCTACCTACTATCAAGTATACGACAGACAATTTATCAGTTGCTGCGCAAAAGGTGAATGATGCCACTTGGAAAAAGGGGATGAATATCGACCGTGTCATTGGTACTAAATTGCAAGCCTTATTAAATTGGCATCACAATGGTGTAGGCCCTGTTGATGGTTATTGGGGCAAAAATACCCGCAAGGCCATGCAAGCGTTTCAACAAGCAAATGGTTTGGCAGTCACTGACACGCTAAACAATGAAACATGGCAAGCGCTGACAAAGAATGAAGAGCTCACGGTGCAGCCAGTGCTAGTCAGCTATCAGATAACTGATGCGGATGTTAATATTAAAATTACAGAAATACCAGCTGGTGCTGAAGCCAAATCCAAACTTGAGGGATTGTATTACGAGAGCATCATAGAAGGGCTAGCAGAAAAATTCCATATTAGTGAAAGCTATCTCAAAGCGTTAAACCCTAAGGCTAGCTTTACGGCGGGTGAAACCATCACAGTTTATAATCCCGGCAATCCAAATACCAAGCCTGTCAGTCGAGTCGTTGCTGATAAAGCCACTGAAACGCTATATGCCTATGATGATAAAGACAACTTAGTTGCCAGCTATCCGACCACAGTAGGTAGTACGGCAACACCGTCACCAACAGGGACACATACGGTAGAGGTGAAGGTACATGAGCCTAATTATACTTATACTGCTAAAGACGGTAGCAAATCTATTCTTCCACCTGGCCCTAATAATCCAGTGGGCTCGGTATGGATTGGGCTTAGTAAGCCTTCTTATGGTATTCATGGCTCACCAGATCCTGATCGTATTAGCCGTCAAGCCTCAGCGGGTTGTATACGCCTGACAAATTGGGATGCACTTGCTTTGCTAGGGGTGATTCAAAACGGTGCGACTGTTGAGTTTAAATAGTGCCTCACTACTTCTCAATCATGCTACTTATTAATCATGATTTGGAAATTTAAAAGTAAGTCAACTCATAAAATTTAGACAAAAAAATACCGCTGAAATTTAGCGGTATTTTTTATGATAAAAACAAATAACTAAGACTGAATCACTAAAATATTGATAGGCAATAATGAGCAGGTTAGCATTTTCATTATTATTATCAGTTAAACCACCCAAGCGTCTATACCAGCTATCAGCGAAAAGAAGCCATTTAGCAACCGGCTGTATTTATATAAATGCTTTTATAACCATTTTAGTTTATAAGAAATTAGTTTTTGCCACGATAAGTAATACGACCTTTTGATAGGTCATAAGGTGTCATTTCGACCTTAACTTTATCACCTGTCAAGATACGGATATAATGCTTACGCATCTTACCTGAGATGTGAGCAATGATTTCGTGTCCGTTTTCTAAACGAACTCTAAACAGGGTATTCGGAAGGGTGTCAATGACTTCGCCTTCAAATTCAATAATATCGTCTTTTGCCATAGTTGGTATCAATCAATTAAAAATAAGCCCATATTATACGTAAGTTAGCGGATTAAAGCAATACAGCACTAGGTTTTTACTTGACAGCCTGTAACCGTTATGTATGCCAACTTCTATTTATTCAGTCAGGTAAATTTAGCCAAATGGGGGTTAAAGGAGCATTTGGCAGTCGTTGTTGAAAATGTTCAGGATAGTAAGCATTGATAAAATATAGACCATCACCAGAGGCAGTAGGCGGTGCGATAGTACGATCTTTTTTGGCTAAAATATCTAAAAAGGCTTCTGGCTGCAACTCGTGTCGACCGATGGCATACAAGGTGCCCATTAAGTTACGAACCATATGATGCAAAAATCCATCTGCTTGAATATCAAAAACGATAAACTGACCATGGGCAAAGAGTCTTGCGTGACTGACTGAGCGTACCGGTTGATTAGACTGGCAAGCAGCGGCGCGGTAGCTACTAAAATCGTGAGTACCGACGATCTCAGCCGCCGCCAGTTGCATCGCTGCTAAATCGAGCGGTTCATAGATATGAGTGACTTGGTGATTCAAAATAGCAGGGCGCTGTGCTTGATTCAGCGTGATGTAGCGATAGCGACGGGCAATGGCACCAAAACGCGCATGAAAGTCGTCAGGCATAGGTTGAATCCAGCGCAGGGCGATATCATCAGGTAATAGGCTGTTTACTCCGCGCAGCCAGTTATGAGTAGGACGATAGGCACGTGTCGTAAAGTGGGCAATCATATTGCTGGCATGAACGCTTGCATCGGTACGACCAGCCGCGACGACCTCTACCGCCTCATTTGCGACTTTACCGATAGCGGTTTCTAATGCTTCTTGTACGCCTAATACTTCTCGTTGCCGCTGCCAGCCATGATAGCGCGTCCCCAAAAACTCAATTGCAATGGCTAATGTATAGGTTGGGGGCGTTTCAGCGTTGATGCTGTTAATCTCGGACATGTTAATCTCGGACATGGTTGGTATTGGACATTTTCGTATTGGCGCTTATAAAGTAAACATATTTAATGATAGTCTAACGTTTTTTGATAGTGGTGCTCGCCTGATTGACATTGTTCAACCAGCGTTGTCTGCGCCGAGTGGGATTGTCATAACGCAGCAATAGCCATAATAATCGTGCATAGATAGCGGGAATCGTTAAGCGTCCGCCAGCAATCACATGATACTCATATTGCCAACTACCAGCCGCATAGCTGTCACTGACACCACCAAATGGAGACTGGCTAGCGCATATCACCATGTGGCCGTTTTTATAAGCAAGCTCTAGTGCCTCTGCTAGCGCTTGAGAATAAGGAACATTACCTGCGCCAAATCCTAACAGGATAATGCCACATGGCGGCTGTGATAATAATGCCTGTAGCTGGCTAGTCATTACCTCAGTGTCGTTTGGCAAGCAATATAAAGCATGAATGCGTGCTTGCTCAGCTCGAGATCCGATATGGTCAATCATTGCTTGCTGATCATCGAGCCAATGCTGGCGGCGGGTATCCGGTAAGTTTTTGATATAACTATTGGCAGGATAGGCGGCTCTGGAGTGACCCGTAAATGCCATCAAATCATGGCTATGAATTTTTTGTACCGTTTGCGCAGGCCAAGACTCACCGCCAAAAGCAATCTTCACACCCGACTCACCAGCAGCAGCCAGTTTTAATGAATCGCTGAGATTATACCATGCGTCGCTATGGTCATCGATATCATAGGAATGTATCACCTCGCTGTCTAACAATGGGCGCATACTACCAGTGACGACTATACAAATATCACTGCCAGCAAATGCTTCTGCTAAAAACGCACCCAAATAACTCAAAGTATCTGTACCAGTGATGAGCACAAAACGCCTGTCGCCTTGTGCATAGGCTGCTAGCAAAAGCTGATAAAAATGTACAAAGTCGTTAGGGGTAAGTTGGCTACTGTCTTTAATTAAGGCATTATCCAGCCATGAGATTTGAGGCAAGTGGTTAGCGTTATCTTGGTCAGTCAATAGCTTTTGTAAAGTCGGTAAGAATATTTCTGCTGATAACGGTGCTAAGGGTCGTCCATAGCTACCAAAAGTACCGCCAGCATAAATGAGTTGGACAGGATTGGATAATGTATTTGTCATAGCAGAAAATGGCATAGTATGAGCCGTAATAAAGAAGTATGTGATAAAAAAGAGAGTTTAAGGTTGGATGCTAATAGCTAATAGCGCTCAGTAATAATAAATAGTATAAAGGTTAAATGCAAAAAAAATCAGCAAGTATTCTTAGTGTTATAGAATACTTGCTGACCAAAGAACGATGGGGCTTTTACGCAGTACGATCTAGTAATACTTTTGCTTGGTTCTGTTGATCAATAGTGCCCTGAATTAATACCTCGTTCAATAAGCGTTTGGCACTGTCGTATTCGCCCAATTGTAAATATTGGCCTGCCAAATCTAGCGTAACTTGAGTGCTATCTAATGATTTGACAAAGTCAAAGTCGGCCGCAAAGCGCGAGGAAAAGTCTTCTGCTGTTTCAGCAGCATCTTCGGCGGTAAGGGTACACTCGTCCTCAATTGGAGCAACTGGGCTGAGTGCTGTGGAAGAATGAGTATCAAATTCATTGTCTAATAAAGAGTTATCACCGAATAGCAACGGGGCTGTCGGTGTGACACTAGATTCTTCAGCAATAGCATATTCTGAATCATTATTATCAAGCGATTGTGCTTCGAGATTAATATTTTCAAAGCTTTCAGTCTCAAAGCTCTCAGTTTCGAAACGATCTTCTTCAATAATGAAGTTATCAATATCACTATTTTCTTCAAGTACAGGCGCTTCGCTTTCTGTTAATGTTTCTATGTTGTTTGGCGCATCGAGACTGTCTAAAGACAACGTGAAATCATTTTCTTCGTCATTCTGGACAGTGTTGATAGACAATGCTTCAGCAGTTTCTTCAACACCTTTATCGACATCAGTTGCTAGATCATCAAAGTCTAAGATGAACGCGTCATCTTCTAGCGTCATTTCCTCGTCAATACTATCAGGGCGTTCTGGAATGACAGAATCTGTTGCCTGCGCATCAGTTTCTTCAGATGAATCAAAGCTGAAGTCAAAATCACTAAGATCATTGAGATCATTATCTTCTGCGGACACCGCGACATCATTATCAGTTCTGTCGATATTGGCAGTGTTTAGGCTTTCATCATCTGTCATCTCTAATGATGACGTGACTGGTGCCGTATCAGTCGCCTCAGATGCGCTAATATTACTCTCTAAATCACTCAGCGTAAGATCAAAGCTATCTTCTACATCGTCGCTAGTAAGATTGGCCTCATAAGATGTGTTTGTCACTGCCGAATTAGACATGCTGTCATCTATCAGCGTACTAGGGTTATCTTCAGAGGTTGCTGGCTGATCAGATAGCGCGTTCTTACTATCGATTTGATTAATCGGTAAGTCAAAATCTATGCTTTCAAAATGGCTATTATCTTCTACGGGTGCCTCTTTTGCTGCGACTTGATTCTGCTCTTCCGAAAATAAAGCTTTTAACTCATCAGCTAGCGCAAGACTTTTTGAGTCGCTTTGCGTCTTGATGGCATCATAAACTTTGTTAAAGTTCTCTGGCTGATTAATAGTCGCGTAAATGCTGAGTAATTTAACAGACAATTGACCATCATTCGGTTTTTCGCTTAGGCCGCGACTGAGGGTTTCAATGGCTTTGTCATAACGCTGTTGATCCATGAAGCGCTGGGCAATCGTAATATGATCAAACTTATTGTCATCATCTTTGTGGCTTTGGGCAGGAGTGTTAAGATCCGTTTTTGGCATCGCAGCTGGCGTAGTGGTACTCATTCCCGGCTGCGCTGAGGGCTTTTGCGCTTTCTTTTTGTACAATAGTAAACCGGCTACTATTAGAATAAGTACCAATCCGGCGATGATATATAGCATATTGTCCATAGTTACTCCCACGCCTATGATCACAGCACACTGCGTTGATCAGTTAGGCAATTATTGATTGCGTAGTTTTTTGAGACGAGCTTGGAGCTCAGCCAGTTTTTGGTTTTGTAATTGAATTTTTCTTGTATAGCTATCAAGTGCACTGCTGGTTTTTGACAGCTGCTGAGCTTGAGCTGCTGTACTTTGCCTTGAGGCCTTGAGCGTGGCTAATATATCTGTGCTGAGACCATTACCTGTTACCGCTGCTGATGTTGCTTGGGTGCCATCTGCGTTGCCATTACGACCAGGTGCGAGCACTGAAAATTGTGCTTTTGGCAGCGTTTGTGTTTTAGTAATCATGGGTTTTTTACGCTGTTTAGCGACTTGATTTGTTTCAGACGGTTTTTTAGAGGGTGCTTTTGCGGCCTTTTTTACCACAGGTGTGTTTGCTCTGCGGCTATATTGTCTTTGCGCCTGAATCGCCGCTTCTAGTTTTTGTTGTGATGGTACAACATCGTAACTGGGCAAGCTAAGCTTGGCATCCGCTTTGAGTTGACCCGCGTCTTTATTAATAAAGGCATCAGGGTTTTGTGTCTGAATCTGCTTCATTACTGTTTGAATGTCTAAGTCATTTTCTTGCGCAATTTGCTGTGCAATAACCCATAGACTGTCGTTGCGCTGTACTTGATATTGGGACGCAGTAGTAGTGTTGGCAGCCGTACTGATAGAGGCGTTGTTGGTGACACTAGATGGGACAGTGGCGACAGCTGTATTGCTAGTGTCAAGACTGGCTTTTGGTGTACTCGCTTTGTTGTCACTCGGCGTTGGCATAATAGGAGAAGCAGTCATCATGCCAGCTTCTGATTTGCTACTTGGCTGTATCTGGCGAGTGACTTGAATATTCAAAATATCGAGCTGCTTATCAGTGACAGCTGTAGCTGATAGACTATTATCTATTGGCATGGTCTTGTTATTGACTAGGGCTGTATCATTCGCTACATTCTTAGCAGAATTGAGGTCGATATTGCTGTTACCCATTGTGGTAACGTTGCCATTTACACTCAAGCGACCATTGTCTAATCGACTGGTTGGATTACGAGCATTGTCGTTAGCGTTAAGAGTATTGTTAACGTTGTTTAAACGACCATTATCTAGCCGGCTAGGCGCATAAGCAAGATTGTTGCCTTGCGAAGTAGGAGTCGTTGTAGGTGCTTGGATATTAGGTGCTGGCAATTTAGACGCCACCAACTCGCTCGTTGACGAGTGAGTAGTCGCTAGTATAGGTGATAATGTTAATGGCGGCGGTGCACCTTCTCTAACGGTCAACGGTTTAGCCGTATTAGAGGACACACTGGGTAGATTGGGTTTCTTTGCGCCAGTAACGATATTTTTAGGCGCGTCAATGGGCAAACGGCTATTGAGCGGCATCAACAATGTCTTGGGAATGACGTTGCGTTGACCCTTATCATTTATGTTTAAAACCACATCAGCAAAAGGTGTGGATACAGGTTGTGAAGTAGTAATAAATACTTGACCGCTGGTCGCTGAGGTAGGTTTAAAACGTACGGTCATCGAATCAGTTTGGGCTAAGCCCATTTGCTGATAAATAGTAGAGTTTGCCAAACTTGCTGAAAAGTCAGCGGCTCGAATATCACTGACCACAATGCTCGCAGCTAGCGGCTCATGCTGGGCAGAGGTCACAACAGTCTTACCAATCGTTGCAGCTTGTGCACTCGATGCGAGAGCCGCATAGCCTACGGAACAAAGTAGTGCCATCGAGACCGCGCGATGTACCGTAGTCAACCGATGAGATAAATGACAAGACATGTGCAGACCTTTAAGATATAAGTTATCTGTGCTGTTATAACAAAATACCATTTAGTTTACCAGTTTATTTCAAAACTGTTGTGGACAATACAAAAAATGTTTGAGTATTGTCTAATCTCGCTTTCTGTCGAGCAGCATTGCATCGCCATAACTAAAGAAGCGATACTGTTCTTTAATCGCATGTTGATAAGCATGCTCAATGGCATCTTTACCCGAAAATGCCGACACCAGCATTAACAACGTTGATTTGGGTAAATGGAAATTGGTCAACAGTCGATCTATCACACCAAACTTAAACCCTGGGTAAATGAATATATCGGTGTCACCTGACCAGCTGGAGAGGGGCTGCCCATTAACGGCTGTTTTTTGATAAGCCGTTTCGAGCACGCGTGTGACCGTGGTGCCAATAGCGATGATTTGTTTACCATTCGCATGGGTTTGATTGATGAGCTCAGCAGTTGCTTGTGGTAAATGTGCATATTCACTATGCATGGTGTGATTGAGCAAGTTGTCCGTTTTTACTGGCGCAAATGTACCAGCGCCAACGTGTAAAGTCACAAAAGCCGTACGAATACCTTTTGCCGCAAGTTTGCTCAGTACCGATTCATCAAAGTGTAAGCTTGCAGTCGGTGCAGCCACGCTCGCAAGCTTGGTTGGATCATGAAAAACCGTTTGATAACGAGTATTGTCTGTCTCATCCGCATGACGTTCAAAGTAGGGGGGAATAGGCAGCTCACCATAAAGCTCTAAATGCGGCAAGATCGGCGCATCAAATGCTAAAATAAATAAGTTGTCTTGACGACCAATCATCACCGCCTTCATATGACCGTCAGCAAGCTGCAAGTGTTGTCCAAGTTTGAGCGCTTTACTGGCTTTAACATGGCAAAGTGCAATATGTTCTTGATTCAGGGGTTTGTCATTTGCAGCTTCTACAGATTTTTCAGCCTCTACATATAAAGTCGCTGTCTCTAAATCTGAGATATCAACCAAACGTTCAATCAATACTTCAAGCTTACCGCCAGTATCCTTTTGTCCGAAGAGGCGTGCTTTCATCACCTTTGTATCATTAAATACAATCAAATCACCTTCATTTAATAAGTCAGGTAACTCAGTGAATAAGCGATCTTCTACAAGCGTAGAGTCTTTTTGATTATTGGCGGGCAAATACAAAAGTTTTGAGGCAGAACGCTGTGAGAGAGGATAGCGTGCAATCAGGCTATCTGGCAGCTCATAATCATAGTCATCAACGCTCAAATAATTCAAATCATTGTTGTTTTTTTTGGCATCAATTGAGGCGGCAGTAGTAGAATCTATAGTGTGAAAATCGGTCATAATCAATCTTTAAATGAATGTAAATTTTGGCGTAATTGTAGCAGAAACGAGGTCATGAAAGGACAGTTTAGTAACGACTCATGCGCACAAAACGGTTTGTATATTAAATAGCCTAAGCATTAATTGTTAGAATGAATCATCAACAAAAGCGATAAGCGTCAGTATGTTATTCAAACAAATTTAACTGCGGCAACAATTGGGCGGCAGGTGCTAATGAAGAGAAAATAACACCGACTAAGCGGATAGGTAGCTCACGAGGGATGTCTAAAAACAGTTTGTCTAACCAATAATGGGCAGAATCAGCACTGTTAAAGGCAGTCGATAGCGTGTGTGAGCGGGTGATTTGAGTGAAGTCTGCGTATTTAACTTTTAGAGTAATGGTATAGGCGACCAGCTGTTTTTGTTGCAGTTGATGAAAAGCATCGGCATTCTGTTCATAAATTTGTATACGTAATTCATGGTTATCACTTAGATTGTCTTTGAATGTGGTCTCAGAACCCACAGATTTATGCGCGCGCTCAGATTTGACAGCACGCTCATCACGCCCATGGGCAATATCGTGATAAAACTGCCCACGCTTGCCGAACTCCTGCACCAAGACAGCCGCTTGCATTCGCTTGAGATCGGCGCCAGTACTTACACCCATCGCATGTAAACGCTTGGCAGTGGCTTTGCCAATACCATGAAAGCGCTCGATAGGTAGCGTACTGATAAAGGCATCAGCATCCGCTGGTGTGATAATTGCCGTACCATTAGGCTTATTGATATCAGAGGCAATTTTAGCCAGCATCTTGTTAAACGACACACCTGCTGAGGCCGTTAATCCAGTATGCGCTAGTATTTGTGCCCTTAGCCAGTTCGCCATCAAGGTCGCTGAGCCTTTATGAACATGTAGCCCTGTAACATCGAGATAGGCCTCATCTAGAGACAATGGTTCAACATGTGGCGTTAAGCGGTACATAATTTGGCGGATATCGCTACTAACTGCGCGATAAACCTCAAAACGTGGCCTAACAAAAATGACTTCTGGGCAACGTTTACGCGCCTCATAACAAGACATGGCAGAGCGTACACCAAATTTACGCACCTCATAGCTGGCTGCTGCGACCACACCGCGACCACTTGGATCGCCACCAACCACCAATGGCTTACCGCGCAGTTCAGGAAAGTCACGCTGCTCCACACTGGCATAAAAAGCATCCATGTCTATATGAATGATTTTACGGGGGCTAGCATTTATAGAAGTTGTCATACTCACTATTTTACCTGATTCAAGCGCTTTGATTGAGTATCAAAATTTAAATTTATCGATAGACTCCTTTGCTAGGTTAGTAGAACGCTAGCAATGATATATGAATAGTTTTATATGTCATAAATCTTATATATCATAGAGTTAGTTAATGATAAACAGAGGTGTTAATTCAAAAAAATCGTATTTAGCAAACATGTTTTTGCTCTTGAATGATCTAGGTCTACTGTAAATCAAACTCATTTGTACTCTTGCACCACCTGTCGTATCCACCTCACCGTTTGTCATAAATCTCACATTTAGATGTTACAGTTTTGATTCTGGTGTTTTACAATATAGTATCCGCGCTAATGGATGACTGTAAAACAGTAAGTAATGCCTTGTGCGCCTCTATGACCATGTAAAAAAGACATTGCTTATCGCTCATGCCAAGATCGAAAATGGAGTTTTGGTAAAATTAACTCTTTAAGGACTTGATATTAGAGAGTTTAGAATGACTAAGGAGCTGATGATGAATAATGAACTAAAAGGGAGCGATTTAACAAGAGCGATGCTAGCACGCGGCGATAAAAAAGTATGGTGTGCGGTTTGTGATGATAGTGATGAGCAAGCAATGATGGATCATTGTGGTAATGATTTTACGGCTTATATCGTATCATTCCGTGACGGACATTTTTATTGTAATGCTGGCATGCCGTGGGAGTTTGCCGTGCCCATTAGGATAATTGCGGTGCTGCAATCTGAAATAGAGAAGTAAGTATAGCAATAATATTACCGGCACAAAAAAACCTCCTAATGAGGAGGCTGATTTGTTACTAATATTGGTACCAGTGGTCGGACTCGAACCGACACGCTTATTAGGCAACGGATTTTGAATCCGTCATGTCTACCAATTCCATCACACTGGCATGTTAGAAGATAAGGTCTATTAGATAGAGATTATCGAATTGGGCTACAGGGTTAACTCTGTATAGGCTGCGTATTATAGCAGCCTATTTTTATCCGTCAAGAATTATTTGATATAATTTTCAATTAAATCAAAAAAAATGGTTTAACCTACAAAAGCGCGTTCAACGGCATAATCTGCTTGGACACCCATGCGTGGTGAAACGGTCAAACCAAAATCGTCCAAAATCGCTGAAACTTCAGCATTAAATGGCATGCTACCGCAGATCATGACACGGTCGTCTTCTTTATTCATCGGTGGTAAGCCAATGTCTTCAAAGAGCTTTCCTGAGGTCATTAAGTCAGTCACGCGACCTTGATTTTTGAAATCCTCACGAGTCACTGTTGGGTAGTAGATGAATTTTTCACGGTACCATTCACCAAAGATCTCGTCGTTAGGTAACTCATTTTCAAACATATCACGATACGCCAAATCATCGACATGGCGCACACCATGTACCAAGATGATTTTTTCAAAGCGTTCATAGACTTCAGGATCACGTGCCAACGATAAAAATGGCGCCAGTCCAGTGCCTGTAGAGAGCATATAAAGGTTTTTGCCGGGCAGTAAATCATCTAGTACCAAAGTGCCCGTTGGTTTTTTGCTGACCAACAGCTCGTCACCAACTTTAATATGCTGCAAGCGCGAGGTTAATGGACCATCTTGAACCTTAATAGAAAAGAATTCCAAGTGATCTTCGTAGTTCGGGCTAGCAATCGAATAAGCGCGCAATAGCGGTCTGCCATCGACAACGATTCCGATCATCGCAAATTCGCCATTACGAAAGCGCAGGCCATCGTCGCGAGTTGTCTTGATGCTAAATAGAGCGTCATTCCAGTGATGAACCTCTGTGACCGTTTCGGTGCGAAGTTTTGACATAAAGTCCTCGTTAATAAGTTGCTATCGGTTTTATTAAGTTTAAATGAGTGTTAAATTAAAATTTTCAATGAAAAAGGGTATAGAAGGGTAGTAAATTTTCAATCACTATTGGAACAGCTAATCGTTTAAAACCTCTATCATGCAAAGTAAGTAGCATAGCCGATGTTTTAACCAATGTGATGGGGCGATATTCTAACACCTTATTGAGCATTTAAAATCAGGAGAGGGACTGATAAGGTCTAAGGATAGATACGACTGAATCTGTCACCTGCCAAACCACGACAATGGCTGTTGCTGGCTTATAAGGGTTGAAAAATAAAGGCTCTCATCGAATTTATGGCTCATAATACCAAAATTTAAAATAAAAATCCGTCTGGCAGCGACGATGGGGCATGATAAAATGGAATATCGTTAGTGAGTAATTTTGTATCACTAGATAATATGTGCTAAACGCTCTCATAAAAGCAGATGCTTACTATTGAACGGTTTTTTGGAGAAACATGATGTCCGATGATAATATCTCTTTGGCGGGTTACCACCATGCGCCAATGATTGGCTACCATCGCGCGCCGCTATCACAGAAATTTGGTGCGCCACGCCAGCCGAACTTGGTTGCGCTCACCAGTATCATTGAGATGATAGCGCCTTATGACTCGCCAGCAGCATTTGCCGGTTTAGACGCGTTCAGCCATATCTGGATCAGTTGGCAGTTTCATCATAACTATACCAATAAAGACAGTCACATTGGCAAAAGCGGCACTGACTTTCGTGCGCAAGTCCGCCCACCAAGGCTCGGTGGCAATCAAAAAATAGGGGTGTTTGCCAGTCGCAGTATGTATCGACCCTCAGCGCTTGGGTTATCTGTCGTCAAGCTTGAAAGTATCGAGGTTTGTGATGGGCGCGTGTTACTTATTATTAGCGGTGCAGATATGATAGATGGTACGCCGATTATCGATATTAAGCCCTATGTCGCTTATAGCGATGCGCTCAGCAATGTAAAAAGCGGGTTTGCGCCAACTGCGCCAGATTTATTAGAGATAATTATCACGGAGTCTGCTTACGAGCAATTTATGACGTTGGTTGATGCTGGACGATGCGATAAAAATGACAATGAGACTGAAAATAAAAATAATAAGAAAGCTATTCATGCAAAAAATAATAGTGTAGCGACGCTTATTCGACAAATGCAAGAGCAATTGCTCATTGCTGATATCGAGACTATTAAAGCATTAATTGCGCAAGACCCGCGTCCAGCCTATCGTCGCGCGGAGATCAATACGCCGTTTGTCATGCGTTATAAGTCTGTCGATGTGAGCTTCCAGTTGATAGAATCAGGGCAATTGCAGATAATGGCTGTTGTGAAAGTGAGCTTGTAGCGCCCAGTGACGCCATTACTGCCGCATGAATTATCCATAAATCACTCCTCAATAAATAACGCATCAATAATAAAAGAAGAAAAATATGTCTGCTCAGAAATATTCAATCGTGATTGATTTACGTTGGTGCTTAGATGAACTATTGGCAGATAAGGTAATTGATCAGCGTGGCTACAATTTAGTGATGACGAGCCGCCGTGATAAAGCGCAGCATCCACTCCTGACCATCAGTGAATTTGGTCTGCCAAACGGTCATGCACTCGATAAAAACGTTGAGCATAAATTGACTTTGGTATGGTTGAATCAATGGTTGGCTGCCAAAGCAGGCATGGCACTTGTCCGTATTGATCCATTAAAAGTCGATGTCCCAGCCGTGACCCAACTGATGTCCTTTGAATATGCCCGCTCACAGCATATTTTGCCCATTGAAGTGACGAATGATGAAGTCGTCATCGGTACAGACCAGCCGTTTTGTACGGAGTGGCAGACAAGTATCGAAAAATTAATCAAGTCTAAAAGCTATCGTACGGTTTATATCAATCCTGAGCAAATCAATCGCTACCGTCAAGAGTTTTACCAAGTCACCCAAGCGATTGCAGGAGCAAATAGTGTCCATAAGCGGGCGGCGGCTGATGTCACCAATGTTGAGGCATTATTGCAACTGGGCGACAATACCAACCCTGATGCCAACGATCAACATATTGTCAGAGTTGTCGATTGGTTGTTGCAATATGCTTTTGAGCAGCGAGCCAGTGATATCCATTTAGAGCCTCGCCGTGAGACGGGTAAAGTCCGTTTTCGTATCGATGGCGTGCTACATACCGTCTATGAGATGCCTTTGGCAATCATTGTCGCGGTGACGGCGCGGATTAAAATATTAGGACGACTGAATGTGGCAGAAAAACGCAAACCACAAGATGGTAGGTTGAAAACCCGTACGCCAAAGGGTCTAGAAACTGAGCTGCGCCTATCGACGATGCCGACAGCCTTTGGCGAAAAGCTGGTGATGCGGGTATTTGACCCTGAAGTGCTGGTGCGCTCGTTTGCTCAGCTTGGTTTGTCAGGTAAACAGCTCGATACTTGGCATGAGCTGACAGCGCATCCCAACGGTATTATTTTGGTCACAGGGCCAACGGGTTCAGGTAAGACTACGACGTTGTACAGTACGCTTAAGCAGCTCGCCACAGAACAAGTTAACGTTTGTACGATTGAAGATCCTATCGAGATGATTGAACCAGCTTTCAACCAAATGCAGGTTAATCCAGGGGTTGATTTGCACTTTGCCGATGGTATTCGCTCTTTGATGCGCCAAGACCCAGATATCATTATGGTTGGTGAGATTCGCGATGCCGAAACCGCCAATATGGCAGTACAAGCATCACTCACTGGACATTTGGTACTCTCGACGTTGCATACCAATGATGCACCAAGCTCACTTACTCGCTTGCATGATTTGGGCATTCAGCCGTTTTTAACCTCAGCGACGATATTAGGCGTCATGGCGCAGCGTTTGCTACGCACCTTATGTCCGCATTGCAAAAAAGCTCTAGACGTAATCCCAGACAGTGAAATTGCTATTCAGTGGCAGGAATTGGTTCAGCCTTGGCGTGCGCCCGCTCCAGCGCAAATTTATACGGCGCAAGGCTGCGAGCATTGTCGCCATACGGGCTATCAAGGTCGCGTTGGTCTGTACGAGATCATGCCGTTGTCAAATGAGCTAAAAAAACTGGTCGCCGCCGATGCCAATTTAGATGTGCTTAAGCAGCAAGCGTACCGCGAAGGTGTGCAGCCATTGCGCTTATCGGGTGCAAAGCGTATTAGTGAAGGGCTGACGACCATAGAAGAAGTAATGCGAGTGGTGCCATTGCATTGACATCAAACGGCTAACGCTCGCTGTAGTAAAACGTTGCCTTGTAACTTAACTCTTTAACGCTCCCAGCGTACATTTTGGCGAATAATTTTGGCTGGTGTACCAGCAATCATGCAGTTGGGCGTCTCAACTGGTTTATTGACAAATGCCCCTGCTGCAATAATACAACCACTGGCGATAGAGACGTTCTTAGAAATGGTCAAATTGGCGGCAATCCAAATATGGTCTCCTAAACTGACGTCTGTATGTGCCTTATTCACTCGCGCGTTAGTGTCTATATCATAGACCTTGTGAACGTCAGTCGCTCGAATTTCGATACCACGTGATATCATGCATGATTGACCAATGGTCACACTTTTATCGCGCGCCAAAATATAGCAATCAATAGCGGTGGTATTATTGCCGATATAAATATGCAGATGATTACCGACAACCAATAATCGCCCCGAGAATTTAACGTGCTCTCCAATCGTGACTTGATTGTGATTGCCGTTGATGTCAATTTTTAACTGATTAAATTTGCCGCCTTTACCGATAGTAATTTGATTGTCATGACCTTTACGAATAGTGATGGTCGAATTGCCAATGATGCGTGCATCTTTGGCGATATTGATATGATTATTGAGCCCTTTGTCTTGTAATAAAAACCGCTTTTTATAGAGCTGTTTGGGTAATAATGTTTTTATAATCGGAGAAAGGCTGATGGTTTTTTTATGGTTCATAATGATGGGCTTATGAAAAGTGAGTAGAAGGTGTAATGTTTTTACTAGCGATGACTTTTATGATTGATTGGCTGTTTTAAATATGGTTGAGGAGCGTGTTGATAGTGTACCGCTAAACTTTGCTTGAAAACAGCTGCCTTTGGAGCAATCAATACTCTAAGGTTTTAAACCTAATATTTTTTATTCATTCATGTTTATTAACGAGATTACTTATGTTTACTGATAGCCATTGCCATCTTAATCGCTTAGATTTAACCAAGTATGATGGTCAATTGTCTGGCGCGATTGACGCGATGAAAGCTGCCAATGTCACTCGGGCAATGGCAATTATGTGTGATTTTGCCGAATATGATGAGATTGCTCATATTGTCAGCACCTATAGCGATGAGGCGCTAAATCTTGGCATGAGCGTCGGTATTCATCCTTGTGAGGACATTAGTGTCTTACAATCAGCGACGGTTGAGCGTTTGATCGAAACCGCTGATGCCGACCATGTATGGGCGATTGGGGAGACAGGATTAGATTATTACTGGTCAACGGAAAACAAAAAAGAGCAGCAAGCCAGTCTTGCTCGTCATATTCATGCCAGTCAAAGCCTGCAAAAGCCACTCGTCATTCATATGCGTGATGCTAAAGAAGATACGATTGATATCCTAAAATCAGAAGGCGCTGAACACGGTATTATTCACTGCTTTACCGAAGATTGGGAGACGGCCAAGCGTGCACTTGACTTAGGGTTTTATATATCATTTTCGGGCATTGTTAGCTTTAAAAGTGCTCAAATGATTAAAGATGCAGCAAAAAACATGCCTAGAGACAGACTGCTTATCGAAACTGACAGTCCTTATCTAGCACCGGTGCCTAAGCGTGGTAGACCGAATGAGCCTGCCTACGTACCGTATGTCGCCAGTTGTTTGGCAGAGATGTATGGCTGTAGTAGCGATGATGTTGGGGTATTAACTGCAAAAAACTTTGAGAATTTACTGGCACAGTATCACTAAAATGGTTATGCTATGACCACTCAGTCATTTATGATACAGTCCTGTTGCTTTAGGTTATTTGCACTTATGATGTGGAGCATAAGCCTATGATTATCAATGACTATTTAGCAAACATAAGCATATCTCCTTTGGTGGTTTTCGAGCAGACTTTGTATGACCTTATACGCTTGTCGCCGATGCATTCATCCACAAGATGGTCATATGCTTAATCTTGTCAGGTTTTAGGAGAGATTATGAGTCGTCAGCATCAGTTCAAGGCACGAGAAGAGAATATCTTAGCAATGGCAGAGCAATTGCTACTTGAGTCGGGCGATGGTGATATTACTTTAGACAGTTTGGCAGACCAGCTGGATCTGGCTAAAGGTACACTGTACAAGCATTTCTCCAGTAAAGATGAACTCTATTTGCGTATTATTATCCGCTATGAAGAACAACTGTTTGAGATTAATCGTATTGATGATTGTCCATCAGCAGGCGTTGCTCGTATGATCTTTCAGCAGTTATTTAATCCACAAAAAGCCATGTTGCTCAATCAAATCGAAGAGCGTTTGGCTGCATCAGTGACGGGTCTTAATCGTTTATTTGGTGAGCTATATGATATTCGCCGTCAGCGTATGAAACGCTTGATTGACATTATCAGTGCGTATTTACAAGAGCAGCACAGTAGTTTGAGCACGCGCGACTATTTGTCCTCGATTTGGGCGATGGGTCAGGGCGGTGCTGGACTATTAAATTCAAGCTTTTACCAGCGGTATTTGGGTCGCCGTGATACCCTGCGTTATGCCTTCGTTCAGCAAATGCTTGAGTTGCCGAGCCATTATCCTGCGGCCGACGATGAGGTGATGGATGAAGATATGCAGGAGTTGGTCGAGCAAATCGATACTGAGTCAGAAGAGCACCGTAATACCAGTTATTAATATCTTTGTTTAACTTATGGTCTTTTAACCCAATTTTTTTAAATTCGTGTTGCTATATTCGTTATCGCAGCACGGTGCATCCATGCTAAAAATGGATATATGCTTACCAGCTGTACCGCCCAATTATAGTTTTATTCTTTATACCACAACCTACTCATAGGTTTATAGGTGCAATATGCCGGTCACTGCCAAGATTCCTTCCAGCTCAGCGGTCACTTGCTATTCACACTTAAGTCATCAATATTTGCAGTATAAAAACACGGATAGATGTCTCTTACCTCTGGTTTATCAGCATAAATCCTTTCTAGTACGAAACGCTCACATTTCCCCTTATGAATCCTCAAACTTTGCTCAGGCACAGCAGGGCTTTACCCTTGTCGAAATTGTAGTGGTGGTCGTTATTCTGTCTATCTTTGCTGGCATGATGAGCTTGTCGGTGGGCAGTAGTGAGTCGCGTAAAAACCGTGCTTTTTATGAACATCTAACGGATTCGTTGAGCTATGTACGGTTGTTGTCTGCTGAGCGTATGCAGCCGATGGGTTTGAGCTTGCAAGCAGATAAACAAGGTCAAGTAGCTCCTGTGATTGTTACTTTATCAAATCCTTATATTGCCTATCAGACCAATGATACCCCGTCAAATAGCATGGACAGCACGCCTAAAAATTCGATGGAATTGTCTGCTGACCTGACAAATATGTCGGGGGCGATGGGAAAGCAACAGCCAGTACCTAGCTGGGAGATTGAGCCAGAAGTCAGTTTGCCAGAGTTACCTGCTGGGGTTAGTTTAAGGGTGCAAAGCTTGGAGGCTGGCAATCTATCAATGCCTGAACAGGGACAAACATTGCAGCCTTGGTTTGCCAATCAAGCAGTCCCACAGATATTATGGTTTGGTACAGGGCAAGCAACGCCCGTCACCATTGAGGTGCTGCACAATTCGCGTCTGGTGGGCGAGGTCATTACCATTATGCCTGATGGTAGTATGACGATCGGACAAGGACTGTAGCTGATGATAGATAAGGATGGTATTCTATCTGCTGATATAAACAAAAAGCCAATGCTATCAAAGCATGAAAGCGGCTTTACTCTGATTGAGGTAATGGTGGCGTTAGCGATTTTAGCGGTTGTTGCTGTGGCTGCTAGCCGTGCCAGTAGTGCCTATCTCAGCTCAGTGGATGTATTACGCACACGTACACTCGCACATTTTGTTGCACAGAATGCAGCCGCTGATTTGCGTATTCAAGAGACATGGCTGACGGCCAATCGTACGCAAACGATCAATGCTCAAGGGCGTGATTGGCAAGTCGTGATGACGGTCAATGATGCCATTACACCTGCTTTAAAAGAGGTGAATATCGCTGTCGCACCTATTATAGATGGACAGACGCGCACCGCCGTGACTGATATCAATGTAGTATTGAGCAATGCGGAGCAAGACATTGGTAGTTTGGACTTAAGCAGTTTGGGCGCTGATATTGCAGGGCAGTCTGGAGGCAATCCGTGAAGTCGCAGCGTGGATTTACGCTACTTGAATTGATGGTTGCCATGGCAATATTTGCGATGCTGGCGGTGGCTGGCTGGCAGGTGTTTGATAGCGTCAACCGCGTCCGAGAACGTGCACAATTTCATGCTGATAACTTAGCTGTTTTGCAATATGCTTATTTGCAGCTACAGCAAGATATGGGGCAAATCATCCCTTATCAAATACCAAATACTCAAAATATCAGTGTGACAAATAACAGTACAAATGCCAGTGATAGCACAAACAATAGCGCCCAAACCAATGAAACAGTGCCTGAGCCTTTTATGAGCTTGGATGGTGAGCATGTCAGCTTTGTTCGTTTTGCCGACCCCGATCCACGTTATCAAAGTAGCATGAGTGTCCAACATATCGAATACATTTTTGCCGATGAGCGTTTAATTCGCCGCCAATATACTAGCATCGATGGTGGGCGCGATAGTATCAGCCTAGACAGTGTATTGTTAGAAGGCGTCACCGCAGGGCGTTGGCAAGCATATTTACCTGAACTGAGCACCAAATTTCCCAATAAAGACAGCAGTAATAACGGCAATAGCAGTACAAATACAACCTCTGGGCAAACGGCCAATGCCATAAACGTCAAGCCAGAAGTGGTTTTATTGCCCAAAGGCATTGCTGTCAATTTTACTTATCAGGATATGCCTATCACTTGGCAGTGGGCGCTTGCTCCCCAACCAATACCAATTAACAATACCAGCAAAAGCAATAACAATGCTGCTAATAATGGCAATGGTAGCAATAACGATAGTAGTGATAATACTAATAATGACAACCCGAATAGCAATGTAAATAACAATGCAGGAAGTAATATTTAACATGTACCATTGGGTCAATAATAAAGGCGGCTTAAGTCAATGACAGCGCACTCTCAGCGCGGAGTAGCGCTGCTCACTATCTTACTATTGGTGGTCAGCATTACCGTGGTAGCGGGGGCGATGCTTGCCAGTCAAAAGATTGCTATTAGGCGTAGCGGCTTATTGTTTGATCAAAATCAGCTGTCACAAGATATCAATGCTGGTCAGCAATTGGCCATCACGATGATTCGTGCTGACGATAAGCTGAATGACACAGATAGTGAGCAAGACATTTGGGCGCAGCCATTACCGCCTTATCTTTTAGCCAATCATAGCATCAGTATCGAATTGCGCGATGAAGCCAGTCGTTTTAATATTAATAACTTATATCAGAATGGCGCGGTTGATAGCGCCGCCTTAGCCATATTTCAAAGACTGTTGACACAATTAAATCTGGAACCTGATATTGCCATTGCTGTTCTTGATTATCAAGATACGGATAGCGACGTTTATCAAGATGGTGGTGATGAGAGTGTGGTTTATTCTCAGCAATCAAGTGGCTCAGCGAGTAAGACTTTGCCCAATCAAGCATTGGTCAGTGTCGATCAATTGCAAGAGATTCGAGGGGTAAATGCTGAAGTACTAGCGGCACTACGTCCTTATATTACGGCGGTTCCTTATTATGTGCCTATTAATGTCAATACTGCCAGTCCAGTTTTGCTGGCTGCGCTGATAGATGGCGCAACCAGCCAACAGATGCAGGGATTGGTCGATATGCGGGCAAAGCAGGCGTTAGCCTCTATCGATGATGTGTGGAAATTGCCGATGTTGAGCAGCTTGAATGATGATCAGCGAAAGGCATTAAAACCACTGCTTGCAGTCGATAGCCAAGCCTTTATGGCGCTTATTACCGCAACGGATAGTGCAAGTCTTGGTCAACAAAGACAACGGTTTGCAACCGTATTGATTAGTAAAATTGCGACTGATGTTAGCGCGGCAGTAGGGAGTAATGCGAATAGCAGCACGCCTAACAATAATAATGGCAATAATGAGAATGGCAATAATAAAAAAGCCAAAGAAATTAAGGTGGTGACACAGCGTTTATGGGCATTTAGACCCAGTTTCTAACGTTGAGCCACCTAAAAAGAGTCTCAATCAGTGCCGAGGTAGAATAGCTGACATCACCTAATCTCCTAAGTGCGTCTCTTCCGTAGATTTCCAGTTATAAGCCCCATAAAACAGCATCTGTGCTTGGCGAGTACAATTATGGAGCATCAGCTGTTTATTTTCTTCAATCTCGTTCAGATCGATTTCATCATCATGGTCTTCAGTATAAGTCAGCTCCAACCAATCGATAATCCAAGAAAAGAACATATTTACCCCAGCTTCAGCCAGTAGGCGACGGTCATAGGCATTGATATGAGTAAAAGCAGGCTGTAGCGCTAAATCATCAGCCAAGCTTTGAGCATGTTTTTTGACAAGTTCATTAATGGCTTTGCGTACAGCTTCTGAGCCACCGTAGCGCTCACTGACTAAAAATTGCCAGTAATAAGGCTGATCACTGACCATATACAAGAACAGCTGAATGCTCTTAGCAATTTGGCGATCAAAGCTACGTTTACGCCCAATTTGCAAGCTATCGCTTAGGATCGCCAGCGTACCGCCTAGCTCTTCTACCACCAATGCTCGACCAAGCGATTCCATGTCATCGAAATGCCGATAAAATGCGGTCGGCACCACGCCAACCTCACGCGTTACTTGCCGGAGGCTGATTGAGCTAAAAGACTGCCCTGTCATACATAAATCAAGGACGGCGTTAAAAAAGGCGTGCCGAGTTTGAAGTTTCTTTTGTTCGCGACTGCTCATAATATTTCAAAATTGTCCAATAAGGGTTTATCATACTCATTTCAGCGTAAAAATACGACTGAAATACGCAACTTGTGTTAATTTACTAGACCTGCACGGGTCTTTTAAACCATCGTACCCCAATGGCCTTGTAACTCTTGTGCCAATCGATACGCCTCATGATCATTCATCCCAGTGATAAAGTCCAATATATTTAAGATATTGTGATAGACACTATCTGATAATACCCGCCGATGCTCATCGAGATGTGGCTGTAACAACATTATTAGGCGCTGCTGCTCAAAGGACATGGATTGAAGATCAGATGTTGCTCTACTACTTGTCCAAGCCAATGGCATAAAAGCATCTAATAAACGATGCAAGCATTGATTGGCCATTAGCTCCATTCGGACTTTGCTTGGGTGATTGAATATTTTCTCACGTGCCAATTGCTTGGCCTGCAAGATGCCATTTTGCACATTTGCATCACAATGGGTAAATAGACTGCCTTGTAGTGTACCCGCCAGCAATGCATCACTGTTGGCAACAAAAGCATCGGTCACGGTATTGACCAAGCGCATCATCGCACGGGCTCGCAATGACGCTAAGCTCTGCCTGACAGACATGTGTACGGGCAGATTGATACTGTTAGGGCGCTCACCAATCAGCTCATAAAATATGGCGGCAACCTCACTATAGGTCAGCATATTGAGATTGATACCATCTTCTAAATCGATCAAGGCATAGCAAATATCGTCTGCCGCTTCTAGTAAATAAGCCAGCGGATGACGCGCAAAACCGTCGTGTTGCTCTGAGCGCGGCAAATTTAAGCAAGCTGCCAGCTCTTCTAATTGTGCTGACTCACTATAAAAGCAGCCAAATTTTTGTACATTTTGATGGTGGTGTTTATCATTGACATCGTTGCTGTGAGAGGCAAGCCACGGATACTTCATAAAAGCGCCTAGCGTTGCACAAGTGAGACGCATACCACCTTTATCAGGGTGGTGCTCATTACGCGCCAACAGTCGAAACCCTTGTGCATTACCTTCGTAGGCCAGCAAGTCCAAGCGCTCGTTGCTACTTAACTTTTGTAATATCGCTTGAGGGTCAGGCTGCCTAAACCAATCTCGAATGGCGTATTCTCCTGCATGACCAAAAGGCGGGTTGCCAATATCGTGAGCGAGGCACGCTGCTTGTACAATGACACCGACATCGGCTGGCGATACGCCTGCTGGTAGACCGCTGGCCAATTTATCATGGAGCTTTTCTGCTGCCATCATTGCTAGAGAGCGTCCAATAGAGGAGACCTCAAGCGAATGAGTCAGACGTGTATGGATACCGAGCTGATTGGTTAATGGATGGACTTGGGTTTTTTGATTCAACTGCCGAAAGGAGTGAGAAAATACCAGTCTGTCGTAGTCTTTGTGAAACTGAGAGCGAGTACTCGTATTGGTGTTAAACTTTTTGGCAGCACCAAGACGCTGCGAGTTGAGGAGATGAGACCATTGTGTGGTAGGAGACGGCAAAGAGGTTGGAGTAGTTAGCATATTGAAACATCCGAAACCAAGGGAGCCTCTAGCATAGCAAAATAGCGCCCTTGCTTGGTACAGCTACTAAGATTTCTGGCAGTTAAAAAGCACCTCTTCCTCTTCGATAGCTACATTGCTGCCCAATGTTTTATTTCGCAACGTTGCCTTGTCACCATTTACTTGCCATATAATGCCATGGGTATTATCTAATCCGATATCACTAGTATAGATGGTTTTTTCAGTACTGGCGTCGCTATCAGAAGTAGCGGTCAAATCGTATTCGATACCATCGATGAGTAGGTGCACTGTCTGCAATGGAGCATCATCATGGTAGGACACGCCGATAGTAGCAGTAGGCTCACAAGAGAATGGTGTGCTGTTGCTGGCATGTTCTGCATGATCGTGGCCTGCGTGCGCGCTTTCTTCGTGGCTATGACTTTCATGATTGTGTCCTTCATGACCTTTTTCCATAGCACCGTGCTCTTCATGAGCATGTTCAGCGTGATCGTCTACGGGCGTTACTTCTTCAGATACTACCGTATCACTTTCCGTATTAGGCTGACAGCCCAATAGAGAGCATGTCATCACACTGCCTATGAGCGCAGCACTGGCAAATCTAGAAAAAGAGAAATAGTCAGTCATAGTATAAGTCCTCAAATAGTAAAATAAAGATATGTTATAATATAACAATTTTAAGATAAAATAAAGCCGATGATGGAGAATTTCCAACATCGGCTTATTAACTATCAGACAGGATGTACTGCTTAAAACTACACGTTAAATCTAAAGTGCATGATATCGCCATCTTGCACGATATAGGTTTTGCCTTCTAAGCGTGATTTGCCAGCGGCAGCTGCGCCTTTTTCACCGTTGTATTCGATAAAATCATCATACGCAATGACTTCGGCACGAATGAAGCCGCGCTCAAAATCGGTATGAATCACGCCAGCTGCTTGCGGTGCGGTTGCGCCAACTGCAACCGTCCAAGCACGCACTTCTTTAACACCAGCAGTAAAGTAAGTCTGCATATCTAGCAAATCATAACCACCACGAATGACTTGATCAAGTCCGGCTTCTTCCATATCCATCTCAGCTAAGAAGTCTTTTTTGTCGTCTTCATCAAGCTGAGCGATTTCAGATTCGATTTGGTTGCATAGAGCGATAACGATAGAATCTTCGCCAGTGGCATAGTTGCATACCGCATCAAGGTAAGGGTTGTTTTCAAAGCCATCTTCACTGACGTTAGCGATATACATGGTTGGTTTTAGGGTGATTAAACCATAACTTCTGATGAGCTTTTTCTCATCAGCATCTAGGTTCGCTGCGCGTGCCGCTTTACCTTCTGCTAATAAAGGCTCAACTTTTTTAAAGATATCAAGCAATGCTTGCGCATCTTTGTCGCCACCTTTAGCCTTCTTGGTTTGGTTGTGAATGGCACGCTCAACGGCCTCTAAATCTGCCAATGCCAATTCAGTATTAATGGTTTCGATATCATCGATTGGGCTGACGCGACCATCAACGTGGACGACGTTGTCATCATCAAAACAGCGCACGACATGAGCAATTGCATCAGTCTCACGAATGTTGGCTAGGAACTGGTTGCCCATGCCTTCGCCTTTTGAAGCACCAGCGACTAGACCTGCGATATCCACAAACTCCATCGTCGTTGGCAATACGCGCTCAGGCTTAACGATATCAGCCAGTTTCTTTAGGCGTGGGTCTGGGACTGGTACGATACCTGTGTTGGGATCTTTGGTACAAAATGGAAAGTTTTCAGCGGCGATTCCCGCTTTGGTCAACGCATTAAACAAGGTGGATTTACCCACGTTTGGTAGGCCGACGATGCCGCAATTAAAACCCATAACATTCTCTCAATATAATAATAAAATCAGTTGGTATAAAGATTGGTTAAATGATAAATCAAAATTGGGCACATTGTAGCAAATTTACCTGAATAGGGGTGAGGTTGTTATGTTGTATACTGAGATTTTGCGTTCGGTCATGACTGGTAATCTTGCTGTTTTATCGATTATGGTAAGCTGTGCTATAAAACGATAGTTTGGCTTGTAGGCGTATGACAGGTAAGCGCCTACGACTCGCTAAACTTGACGAGTAATCTTCATTATTAACACCAAGCGCTCTCAGTCAAATCTGCAAACCACTATGTATAAATGCGCCGTATTGATAAAGGCCGCTAAAATAAAACGAAAGGCAAAACCTTATAATGACTACCACGATCTTTGACACGCACCACTACAATTATCCGCAGAACTTCATCGAGATTAAGCCTAAGCTGGCACGACTTGAGCAGGCGATTAAAAAGCTAGAGGCAAATTTAATCGATGCTAATAATGCTGCAAATATTGAGCTGTTAACTGAAAGGCTGAATAGTGAATTAGGATTAAAAGTAGACTATGCCCGTGAACTAAATCCTGACCAGTTATTAGCAGCCACAACTATCGACGGCAAAGTGCTAGTCATTGCTGGTGCAGGCTCTGGCAAGACTAAAACGCTCACGTACCGTACCAGTTATTTATTAGAGAACGGGGTCACGCCCAAAAGTATCTTGCTACTGACTTTTACGCGTAAAGCAGCGAATGAAATCAAAGGTCGCGCCAAAACCTTACTTGCGAATACCTTATTTGATAAACAGTCTGATGAAGACTTGGTAAAGGATAAACTGCCAACCGATAAACGGCTCAACGATATCACCAGTGGTACTTTTCACTCTTTTTGCAATATGCTGCTGCGTCAATATTCAGGTTTATTGGGCATTAATCCACGATTTACGATTTTAGACACGGGCGATAGCGAAGATGCCATCGACTTAATTCACAAAGAAAAAAAGTATCCCGCGCAAAATAAGAGCCAAGCATTCCCGCGCAAAAAGACACTGCAAAATATCATCTCTAGCTCTCGGAATAGACGTCTTCACATCCGTGATTTAATCGAAAGCAGTTATCCTGACATCGCTGTGCATATTCCTATTATCGAGCAATTGGCAGTCGATTTCCATGAGTACAAGCGTGCCAATCATCTCTACGACTTTGACGATATTATCAGTCAGGTCGTGCGCCATTTGAAGACGAATGATACCTTTCGCCAAATGCTACAAAACCAATATCGCTACATTATGGTTGATGAATATCAAGATACCAATATTCCGCAAAAGCAGCTGATAGATTTGATTGGTGCATCTGAGTCGGTATCGCTGATGGTGGTAGGTGATGACAATCAAAGTATTTATGCTTTCCGCGGTGCCAATTACGAAAACATTCTGTTATTCGGTGAGACCTATCCCGATGCCAAGCTCATTAAGCTCGAACAAAACTATCGTAGTACGCCTGCTGTTTTGGATTATATCAATGCCTTATCCGCGCAAATCACGCTAGGCTATCAAAAAAAATTGTACTCTGGCGTATCGATAAGTGGGGATAAGCCAGTGTTTAGCCGCCTAAGCAATGAGACAAAAGAAGCAAAATATATCGCCGATAAAATCATCGAGCTAAAGTCGGATCATGACTACGATGATTTTGCGGTACTGTGCCGCACATCTTTTCAATCTAACTATGTCCAATTAGAGTTTATGGAGCGTCATATTCCATTCATTGTGGTGGGCGGTATCAAGTTCATTGAAAGGCGACATATCAAAGACGTTTTGGCATTCGTTAAAGTCCTCTACAACCCGAATGATACGATTGCTTGGCATCGCATTTTAACCTTATTCCAAGGCGTGGGAACAGTCACCGCTACGCGTTTGACCCAAACCATTAATGCCGATAACAACTCCTTTGAGCCACTACTCACGCCAAATTTTGCTAAAAAAAGCGCACAGCTTGAGCCTTTATATAATATGCTGACTAAGGCAAATCAGGCTGAATCCGTCGAGACGGTTATTGAGCTGATTTTAGAGTTCTATATTCCTGTCCTAAAAACGATTGAGGAAAATTGGCGAGAGCGCAACGAAGATTTTCGTGTGCTCAAAAATTTGGCAATAGAACATAGTAGCCTTGATAACTTCTTAGAAAATTTGGCACTCGATCCGCCTAATGATTCGGTCGCAGCCATGGATAAACCAGATGATGATACAGACAAAGTGACGATTTCGACCATTCACAGTGCGAAGGGGCTGGAGTGGCCAGTGGTGTTTGTCAATTCATTGGTCGATGGTATCACGCCACATCATCGCTCTTTGGATGACTTTGAAGAGCTAGAAGAGGAGCGCAAACTATTCTACGTCGCCTGTAGTCGCGCCAAGAACAGACTTTATCTTACCGCGCCTGATTACTTTGCTAGTTATTCAGGTTACTTTGATAAACCATCGAGATTTATTGCGGAGCTGTCTGCAGATGAAGTAACAGTCGAGACCATTAAAAGGCCTACAAGGGAAAGTGATGAGCCAGTGTGGTGGTAGTGTTTTGAGAACATTACCGCCATACTGGTATTGACTGAATCTTATATATTTAAGCGTCAGTTTCCGTCTCACTATTTATATTGACATCAATGTTAAGGTCAATATCTATCAGTGGCGCATCAACAGTATTGACGATTCTAGATTCAACATACGAGCTGCTATGTGCCCTGTCGGTAGTGATTGGATAAACCTCTAAGCGTTCCAATTCTGCTAATAAATCTTGGACGACTTCACTTTTACGAGTGACAAAAGTAGAGGCAAAGCAGCGCCAGAATTTCCAGCCAGCACGCTCCAAAATACGCTGACGTTGCATATCGCTGTCCCATTTATCAGGTCCATGATATCTATCACCGTCACATTCAATGGCTAGGCTGTTGTCGTTTTCACCTTCGACTACCATATCGATTCGGTAGGCACCTGCTTTAACCTGTGGAACCACTCGATAGCCTCTCTCCACCAGAAGATCAAAGACTTCCGTTTCAAAGGGAGACTCGCATTTTTCACGCAAATCAGAGACTTCTTCTTCGTCTTGCATGAATGGTGCTTGAAAGTGTTTAATAAGCTCCGCTCGATAGTGATCGGCTTGGCTTAGTTCATCCAGTTCAATACTGCGTACCAAATACATTCTATCGCGCGCTCTTGAGGCAGCGACATTCATTCGCTGGGCGAAAGTATCTCTTGTTTGTGCATGGGCAGCTCCGGGTACTACTACCAATGACAAAAACATGATATCGCGCTCTTTACCTTGAAAGGTTCGGGCATCACCGCAAGCAATATCAAAAGCAGTCATTATCGCTTCATCCAATTCTTTATTGAGTATTTCCATAATATTATGTGCTTGCTTGTTGCCTAGCAATGAGACCACACCGATGGTTTTACCTTTGTAAGCTCGGTCAGAGACGAGGGTTTTGATTTCATCGACGATAAATCTGACTTCTGAAGGATTAATATCAGAGCCATTCATACGATAGCCATCGGTGACATAAATATCAATCAATGGAGGATCCAAGCGCTCTGAGGGTTTGGCTTTACGCAAAGGTATCAGCTCATGATTGTAAAACTCACGTTTTGAGAACTCAATAATTGGCGCAACACTACGAAAGTGTTCTTTTAACATCACACTGCTATCTGCAAAAACGACTTTGAATAAATCATATATCGAACGATCAGGCGACATCTGTGAGCGATAGACAGGGACTTGATTGCTCAGATACTGTGCCATCAGATTACGAATTTTTTCGATATCGAGACCAACGCCTTCTGGCGACACTTGCTTATCGTCACCAACGATCAACACTTTCTTGGCTCTCATGATGGCTGGCAACGCCGTTAAATCAGACTGAGACGCTTCATCGATGATAACCAAGTCAAAACTGCCAAATTCTGCTGGCAAGGATTCAGAAATACGATAATGCGGCATAATCCAACACGGGATAGCAGCACTTGCTCCGGCAGAGGCTTCTCGCGCTTCACGGCGATAATAATGCGCGCCTTTGCCTGTTCCTTTACCGATACGCATAATGGCAGAGCGGTATTTTTCTAAAGACGCTCTCACATTTGGCGTTGCATTTTCTGCGACTTTTAGCCAAGCTCTTTTGGTGATCGCTTCTTGATAGAGTCTTGCTAAATTTACTTCTAAATTGCCACGAGTTTTTGCCAGTTGAACCAATTCCTTGCGACCATCGATGCTGTCTATAAAGCTGGTCAATCTACCAATTCGCCAAATTTGTTGCCAGTTATCCGATGCCAAGGTGTCTTGAGAGTTATGACAAGGTTCATAACGCAATTTTTTTGCCCAGAGTGGTGCGCCGTTATCTTCAATGAGTTGGGTAACGTCAGCGACTATCTGTAAGTCTGTTGCAAGGTTATTTACTCGTTGCAGCTCACTCAACAGTTCTTGATAGTCTGTTTGTAACTCATCGTCAGATAAACTCGGGTCACCAATATTTTGAGTGACAAAGGCTGTCATTTTCTCACTAATATCGCCTTTACAGTCGGCGAGGTTATTAAGTAATGTCTCTTTTAACGTGAGACTTTCAGCCAGATTATGTCTCTTTAAATGTTGTTTAAGAACACTTTCAATCTCAGTCAAAATCTCTTTGTCATAAGGTGCTGTAGTAATAACATCCCAATCTATGAATATAGTGCTTAACGCTTGCTTGATACTGTGCTGCAAGTTTTTACTAGCAACGATTTCATCGTATAGATGAACGGCTGAATGTAACGCAGACAGATTATTAGGCGATACCTCAAATATTGGCAGGGACAGCTCATTTGATAGAGCATTCCAGCGAAGGATAAGCGCTTGAGATTTTTTTCTAAACGCTATAAAGCTGGATATATACTGCCAGTCCTCTACGCTTGAAGCTGGTGATGAGATTATCATAATAGATTCAAGGCTTTTCTTTTCTGACGATTTACCGAAAATACCTGCTAAGCCAAAAGGCTTTTTGCCTTCAGATAAGTTTTTAACCGCGTCAACGAGCTCTGAATTTTCATCAAAATCATCAGCCATCGTAATAGGTTTGGTTAAATAAATGGTTCTCTCATCAAAAAGCGCTTTGATTTCATCGTTTAGTATAGTGAGATGAGCGATGATGTCTTGCTTAGTCTCATTAGCTAAATGCTGTTGAATATCCGTCGTCCAGCGCTGCCCAGCCGCTACAATTTTCTGCAGCAGATCAGTTAAACGAGATGTATGAGAAGTGACTTCGTGAGCAATATTTATTGTGCTAGCACTGTCATTGATTAAGCTTGGTAGTTCTCCTTGCTGCTCAGCTGCATGTGACTCATTGAGATAACTCAAATCTTTGTGAAGTTGTTTTATAGAATTGGTAGGTGGCAGGTCTGAAACAGCAGGAATCTTTTTATTAAGATAGTCCAAATCATTGCCGAGCTTGATTCTTGCATTTTTTAGCACTGTGATATCAGTATGAGTAAATCGAGGCTTAAATGTGTCTTCTATACCCAACTCATCGGGAAAGCTTTCTATCAACTGCCTGTTTTGAGCGACCTCAGTCGCGGCATCTATGGGCTTGATAGTCTCGTTATCGATAGTGATATCGTCAAGATTTAACCGTGCCCAAGCCTTGATTTTATGATCAGTGCTGGCTAACTGTGCATGAATAGTATCAATCTGATTGTCAAACATGACGATTTCTTTTTTGTAGGCATCACGATTGATGCTAGATACTTCACTCGAGATTTTTTTGATGGTATGTTCAAACTGCTTTAAACCCTCGTTCTCGCTGGTCAGTAGACTAACGGCGAGCGGGCGAATAGATTCAGGTAATTGTCCTTGCAGCACCTTTAGTGCAGGGTCTTTCATCGATGTGACCAGTACCCGCTTGCCAAGCGCTAAGTAATGACAAATGACATTGGCAATAGTATGGGTTTTGCCTGTACCAGGCGGGCCTTGAACGACCACCCCATCGTGGACATCTAGTTGCTGTATTATGTGTACTTGCTCATCGTTGAATGCTTTGGGGAAATATAGTTCGGCTGGCGTGCCAGTATAGCTGTCACTGCCGCTCACCGTTGATAAACCACGATAAGCAGGAAGTATGGTTTCTTTGTTTTCTGTGGCGGGTTCTGTCAGCATGGCCTTAAGGGCGCTCGGTAAATTGATGTCAGTGACCGTTTCTAACTGCATTGATAGGTTGTTCAAATCTTGCAAAAATATATTATTGCTTCTGGGACGCGCCATAATGACCCAAGTATCAGTGACGATTAGGTTGTACTGCGCTTTAGGTATTTTTCGCTCATCTGCACTAGTATGATTTGGCTGATAAACACCAGAGGAGTCAAGCAAAGTAACGGCTGATTTTAAAATAGGCTCATAGCTACTTGGCAAAAAAGGACTTAAGGACACATCTTCTGAATCATAAAACTCTTTACTATTTTTTAATAACTTAGCCAAACCTTGATTTTCCTCTATAGAAAAAGGTTCAGTTTCAAGCGTAGGAGCAGATAGGGTAGGCTTAATGAGTAACGCCATCGTTTTTTGATCTAAGGTGATTTCAACGGATTGCGTCAATAGGGGATACTTTATCTGCTTGCTGCTTTGCTCATTGTCATCGCTTTTTCGTAGGGCGATACCCACCCCCCATACCAACTCTAGCTGTGCATCGGCGAGATTGCCCTGAAGCTGTTGATTCAGCATAAATAGGCTGGAATACAGAGCAATGCTTTGGCGAACGAGCTTCTCTTTTGCTAGCCAAGGTTGCCAAATATCTTTGAGATACGTATTGAATTCATCTCGTACAGCGTCCCTTGCAGGAAAATCTTTTAAATAAATCTCTGCCTGTAATGGTTCATCTAACTCTAACGATTCATTTTTATGATTATTGTCAACTTCAAATGGAGTAACGACTTCTGTGGAAGACATCAGACCATCATGTATTAATAATTGTACCGATGTTTTTTCTTTTAGTGACGGTGGTTCGCTAAATTTGGCTGGAAATACTAACCAATGTGCTAACAATGAGCTGCTAGGTTTAGGCACTGGATTTTCACGCAATCGCTCTAAACGCAACCAAACATTCTCAGCGCTATCATCTATGATATTTAGGCTGATACCAGGCAGGTTTAATACTTGCTCTTCTGTACAAGTGAAGTCACTGTGCTTCGTAAAGTCTTGAGTAGGTGCTTTTTTCATCAAAGCACACTGTTTGATGAATTCAATCTGAGAGGCCAGTCTTTGTGCGTAAATACTCATTTATTAAATTTTCCCAATCATCAAAAAACCATCGATTAATATCACTGAAATTGTGCTAATTTTATCTTTTAAAATCATTTATTCTGGGCTAAAAGAAAAATAACTTTGAGAAAAAACCAAACTATAGCACAGAAATTAATGTCGATAAGTTGCATCTGTTATTTGCAATACTTATCGTTAGCAGCCTTTATTATTAGGGCGTGTTGAACATTCATAATTTCAGCCAGATATAGGCACAAGCGAGA